>JANNRD010000739.1:0-9761 GCA_031401095.1 Acidobacteriota bacterium | reverse complement strand
TGGCCAGGAATTCGTGGCGCGATGGCCCAGTGTGTCGGAGTAGGCGAGTTTCGCGGTGACGGTCTGGCCGTTGGCGCCGAGAAATTGATTGGTGGCCGGCGTGTAGGTGAGCGTGCCGTTGGTGTAGGCCAGCCGCGAGTCGGCGAGCGTCGCGGGCGGATTCGTGCCCACCGTCAGGACGAGGGAGGCGGGGTCGATGCGCTTCCAGCGAACGCTTCCGCCTGAAGGCGGGACTACGAACACAGGTCGCTCCCAACGGAGATTGAGACGCTCTGATCCGGTTTGCTTCCGGCGACCCGGGGCTGGTGTTTCTAAGGAGGTCTGGACAATGAGCTCGCGGAGATTGGTTTGGAGTCTTACTTTTGTGCTCAGCCTGGCGCTCGCTGGCTGTTCGGGCAAGGAAAGCGCGGAAAAGCCAGCTGCAACGGCTGACACCGAGCCTCTGTACACGGTGACGGGTAACGAGGGCAGCATCGCCGGGACTGTCAGCTTCAATTCGCCTGCGCCTGCGCCCAAGAGGATCCAGATGGATTCAGATCCGGCTTGCGCCCGAACTGGTCAGAACGCTGTCTCCGAGGAGATCGTCGTCAAGGATGGGAAACTGGCTAACGTTTTTGTCTATGTCAAGAGCGGACTGCCTGAGAATTCGTTTGCCCCATCAGGTGAAGAGGTCGTCCTCGACCAGGTGGGATGCCGATACGTGCCTCACCTGGTCGGGCTCCGAACGAATCAGACCCTGAAGGTACTCAATTCCGACGCAACTGCGCATAATGTGCACCCGGTACCGACGAAGAACCGCGAGTGGAATGAGTCTCAGTACCCGGGCTCTCCACCGATCGTCAAGAAGTTCGCTCTTGAAGAAGTGGTCATCCCGATCAAGTGCAATCAGCATTCGTGGATGAAGGCATACGTCGGGGTACTCAAGCACCCATTCTTCAGTGTCACCGCTCAGGATGGGACCTTCTCGATCAAGGGACTCCCGGCGGGTCAGTACGAGGTCGAGGCATGGCACGAGAAGCTCGGAAGCAAAACTATCCAGTTCACCGTCGCTGCAAAGGCTGAGACAAGGGCTGATTTCAGCTTTGAGGCAAACACCTCGCAGAATGTCAGCGGTCTCAAACTGCAACCTGCAGTGATCGTGCCCTAAGTTACCGTTCCAGGCTCCGGTCACCGAATCATCATGGGTTTATTGCTGACGATCGCGATTCTGATCGTGACACTCGCCACGGTGGGGCTGTTTGCCTCAGGCTATTGGTGGTTTCCCGCACCCGCCTCGGTACACGCACTGATCGTCGATCATCAATTCAATATTTCCTTCGTCGTGGTCGCGCTTGCTTTCGTCGTTGTCCACATCGCTCTTGCATTTGCTGTCTGGCGATATCGGGGATCGAGGGCCGGGAAACCCAGGTATTCGGAAGGGAACACGAGATTGGAACTGGCCGGCGCGATCTTGACCGCGGCCGTCTTTGTCAGCCTTGCGATCTTCGGCGAACGCGTCTGGGCACAACTGTATCTGAGCGATGTCCCTCCCGATGCGCTGCTGGTCGAGGTCACCGGACAGCAGTTCGTCTGGAACTTTCGTTACCCCGGGCAGGATTCGAAGTTCGGCGCGACGAGCCCACTCCTCTACAACGACGAAGACAATTCCCCAACGTCGCGACCCGGCCCATTAGGAATCGATCCGAAAGACAGTACTGGACGCGATGATCTGGTGACGGTCGGAGTCATGGTTGTGCCGGCCGGGCGGCCGGTGAAGATCGTGCTTCGCGCCAAGGACGTCACCCATAGCTTTTTTGTACCTGAGTTGAGACTAAAGCAGGACGCCGTACCCGGGATGAAGATCAGCGTGCATTTCACCCCGACGCGGGAGGGCCGCTACGAGATTGCATGCACCGAATTGTGCGGCATTGGTCATCATCGAATGCGGGCTTTCCTCGAGGTTCGTTCGCAGCCCGAGTTCGAGAAGTGGCTTGTCGAGAAGGCAACTCAATAGCGAGAGGACGCGATGCCGGAAGAGAAGCAGTCCAGGGCCGGCTTTGTTCGGCGATACGTGTTTAGTCTCGATCACAAGGTGATCGGGATTCAGTACTTTTGCCTTGCACTGGTTGCGGCGTTGGTCGGGGTGGCTCTTTCAGTGCTCATGCGGCTGCGGCTGGCGTGGCCGGCGGCAAAGTGGCCGATGCTCGAGAGCATCTTTCCCTCCGGTTTTCAGGGAGGTCAGATGCAGCCGGAGTTCTACCTCGCCATGGTCACAATGCACGGGACGATCATGGTCTTTATGGTGCTGACGACCGCGCCACAGGGTGCTTTTGGCAATTATTTTCTGCCGATTCAGATTGGCGCCGCGGATATGGCGTTTCCTGTCCTGAATATGCTCTCTTTCTGGACGACCCTGCTCAGCTTCGCGGTTCTCATGCTGGCATTTTTTGTTGAGGGGGGCGCTCCGATCGGTGGCTGGACCTTTTATCCTCCGTTGAGCGCTATCCCAAGTGCGGGGCCCGGCCAGGCGCTGGGAGCGGACGTGTGGCTGATCAGCATTGGCATTTTCTGCGTTGGCTCTCTCTTCGGGTCGCTCAACTTTATTACGACGACACTCAACATGCGCGCGGAGGGCATGACGCTGACGCGGATGCCCCTCACCTGTTGGAGTTGGCTGACGACGGCAATCATCGCCCTGCTCGCCTTCCCGGTCCTGCTGGCGGCGGGGATACTGCTTTTGGCCGAGCGGAATCTCGGCATGAGCTTCTTTAATCCAGGTGGTCTCGTCGTCAGCGGCAAGCTTATCCCTGGAGGTGGCGGCTCACCGCTTCTCTGGCAGCATCTATTCTGGTTTTTCGGTCATCCCGAAGTTTACATTGCGATCCTTCCGGGCATGGGTGTGACTTCGCACATTCTTTCGACTTTTGCGAGAAAACCGGTTTTCGGCTATCGCATCATGATCCTCGCTATGGTGGGGATTGGGCTGCTCGGTTTCCTGGTGTGGGGCCATCACATGTTCATCAGCGGGATGAACCCGACCTCGTCGATTGCATTCTCGGTGTTAACGTTGACCATTGGTGTCCCCTCAGCGATCAAGACGTTCAACTGGCTGGGAACTCTTTGGGGCGGGAGAATCCGCTTTACCACGCCAATGCTTTTTGCGATTGGCTTTGTCTCGCTTTTCGTCTCGGGCGGGCTGACGGGCCTGATCCTCGGCCAGACTTCACTCGACATTTACTTTCACGACACACACTTTGTGACGGGCCACTTCCACTTGATCATGGGCGTTGCTGCGGTCTTTGGAATCTTCGCGGCAACGTATTTCTGGTTTCCGAAAATGACGGGCCGGATGATGAATGAGAGCCTCGGCCGGCTACACTTCTGGCTGACCTTCTTTGGGGTCTACGCCGTCTTTATCCCGTTTCACATTCTTGGAATGGTGGGCCATCCGCGGAGGATTGCGGAAGCCACCGGTTATGACTTTCTGCAATCTATTCAGGTGTTACACGTCTTCATCACGATCGCCGCCCTGGTCACTGCCGCGGCACAATTGGCTTTTCTGCTCAATCTTGCCTGGAGTTGCTTGAGGGGCAGCAAGGCGTCGGACAATCCGTGGGAGGCGACGACCCTCGAGTGGGGGACGACCTCTCCACCCCCACACGACAATTTCGGGGGTCAGGCTCAGCAGGTCTTTCGCGGTCCGTACGAATTCTCCGTTCCGGGCGAAGAGATCGATTATTTAATGCAAACAGGTGCCCCGAGTCAGATTCGCGAGTAGGGAATCGGGCTCTCAGCCGAAGCGTTGTGTGGGAAGAGCCGAAAGCGACCGGGCAAGAGCAGTTCAATCAACAGTCAATACCGGATTATGGCTTCGCAATTCAGAGCAGAAAAAGGGCGCACTGGGAAGGACACCCGTCTCGGCTCTCGAGGATTCGATCGCCTCCCACGTCCAGATGGAGGTGACGACGATCTGGGCGATCCTCATGGAAGGGAACGCACCCCTCCGCCCGAAGGCTATCGTATTGGCATGTGGCTCGCTCTGGCCAGCGTGACGATGATGTTTCTTGCGCTGACGAGCGCATATGTCGTCAATCAGGCGCATATTCTCCCGTTGGATTTTCCTTCGATCTTTGTTCTCAGCACGGCATTGATCCTCGCGAGCAGCCTCACATTTGAGATGACACGCCGCTCCTTGCGCCGCCGCCACGAAGCCGCCTTCACGCGCTGGCTGATGGTGACTGCGAGTCTTGGCCTCGGCTTTCTGGTGGCACAGGTTGCCGCGTGGCGACAACTTGTCGCCGGTGGGTTCTTGATCAATACGAATCGACACAGCGGCTTTGCGTACATCTTCACCGGGCTTCACGCCGTTCACCTCCTTGGCGGCATACTTGGCATCGCGTACGTCGTTCTCAAATCGAGATGGGGGAGCTGGACGACGATTCGACGCCGGGCTTCGGTTGACGCGGCGGCCATCTACTGGCACTTTCTCGATGGACTGTGGGTTTATCTTCTCGTCATCCTGTTTTTCTGGAGGTAGCGGCGTGGAAGCAGCGGGCGCCTTGGCGGCGAACAACAAGAAACTTGGGATGAAGCTCTTTATCGTCTCGGATTCGCTGACCTTCGCCGCGATGCTGGTCGGTTATTGCTACCTTCGCCTGATGAGTGCGCGCTGGCCTGCGCCATTTGGACGGTCGAACCTGATTTATGCCGTGGTCATGTCGCTTTGTCTCTTTGCCAGCAGCTGGACGATGATGAAAGCCGTGTCGTCAGTGAGGGCAGGGGATTGGGCAGCCATGCGCCGATGGGTCGCGGCGACGATCGGTGGTGGAGCGGCTTTCCTGCTCATGCACTTGAACGAGTGGCGCCGCCTCGTCAGCGAAGGTTTGACAACCCGCGTGCTGCCGTCGGACTGGGCCGATGCTTCTCAGGTGTTCGGCTCGACCTTCTTCGGGATCACCGGGATCCACATGCTTCACGTGCTTTCGGGAATCATCTTCCTGACGGTGATTGCGGTTCGACGTCAGCGGTCGGCAACGGATGTCGAGATCGGCGGGCTGTACTGGCAGTTCGTCGATGCGGTCTGGGTCTTCATCTTTGCCTTGATTTATCTGCCTTCTGTTTCCTGAGAACGTCATGACAACGGTCGTCAAGCAACGATTCATCGGGCTTTGGGTTTGCCTTCTTCTGTCGGCGCCGGTGAGACTGGCGCAATGTGCCATGTGTCGCGCTTCAATCGCGAATTCCGAAGACCCGGGAAAGGCGAGTGCCGCCGTTAACGCGGGAATTCTTGTCTTGCTGATCCCAACTCTTTTGCTCATCGGCGCACTCGCTGGTCTTGTCTTCCGGTATCACCGTGCCGACTCAGAGCATTGAAAGGGCTAGCGGGGAGTTGGCTTTTCCGCGCCAAGCCCGGTGTTGGCGCGCACCAGCAGCTCCTCGAATCTTGCCTCAGCTGCGGGTTCCCGGCCAAGTAATGTCCCGACAATGGCTCCGAGGAAGCCTATTGGAATGCTTAGAATCCCCGGGTTTTCGAGAGGGAAGAGTGGCGCTTCGAGAAGCGTCCCGCTCGGACCAACCGCGATCAGGATGATCGATGCCGCGAGTCCAGATGCCAGACCGATGACCGCACCCTTTGTATTGAAGCGTTTCCAGAAGAGCGAAAAGACGATCACAGGAAGGTTTGCTGAGGCCGCAACTGCAAAGGCAAGCGCGACCAGAAATGCGACGTTGGCGTTAGGCCCCAGCAGAATCGCAATCGCGATTGCCACGGCACCGACGACACACGCTGTCAGACGCGCGACGCGAACTTCCTCACCTGGCTTTCGTTCCGTGCCCCGGTGGATGACATTCGTATAGAAATCATGCGCGAAGGATGTTGACGCACTGATCGTCAACCCGGCGACGACCGCGAGAATGGTCGCAAAAGCAATTGCCGCGATGAACGCGAAGAAGATCTCGCCTCCAAGCTCGCGCGCCAGAAGAGGAGCGCTCATGTTGGTCCCGCCACCGACTGCGATTCTGTCGCGGCCAACGATCGTTGCGGCGCCGAAACCGAGAAAGGTCGTGAGGATATAGAAGGTCCCGATGATGACCATCGCCCAGACGACGCTGATGCGCGCTGTCTTTGCGTCCGGGACAGTGTAAAATCTGACGAGAATATGTGGCAGCCCAGCCGTCCCCAGGATCAGTGCCATTCCCAGTGAGATCAGATCGAGAGCTCCATACGGCGGCTTGAATCGTAAGCCAGGCTGCAGGAAATCCTGGGTGACCAGCACGCCCTTATCATGGTAGGTGACGTTGGTCAGGGCGTTGAAGAAGCTCGCAAGACTAAAGTCAAAGTGCGCCATCACCAGAATACTGAGGAGAATGGTGCCTGCCATAAGCAGGATCGCTTTGATGATTTGTACCCATGTCGTCGCGAGCATCCCACCGAAAACGACATAGATGATCATGAGAATGCCAACGCCAATGACCGCGGTCTGATAGCTGATTCCTGAATCCTTGAGCAGCAGTGACACCAGGGCTCCCGCGCCAACCATCTGCGCGATCATATAAAAAGTGCTCACCGTGAGTGTGCTCAATGACGCCATCGCACGCACGGGCCGAGGGTTCAAGCGGTATGCAAGCACATCCGCCATCGTGTACTTGCCGGCATTGCGAAGCGGCTCCGCGACTATCAGCAGCACCGTCAAATACGCAACCAGCCAGCCAACGGAATACATGAACCCATCGTAGCCCTGGAAAGCGATGATCCCGGCAATTCCAAGGAAGGAAGCTGCGCTCATATAGTCGCCGGCGACGGCGACTCCATTCTGCCAGGCGGTGATCTGACGGCCCGCCGCAAAGTAGCCGCTTGCACCGCTGGTTCGACGCGCCGCCCAGTACGTCACTCCAAGCGTGACCAGCACAAATGCGAGAAACATGATGAGGGCAGTTGACATCGCTAGGCTCCGCTCTTTCTCTTTTGCAGCGCCTCGATGATCCCGGCGACCATGCGGTCGAACCGGCCAGCCCTGCGCACATAAAGAGCGGCGATGATCCAGGCCATGAAGAACTGCGAGAGGGCGAAAAGATAGGCGACGTTGACGGGCCCGAGGACCTTCTTTCCCATGAGTCGTGGCGCGTAACCCACCAGTATCGGAAGGGTGAAGTAATAGACGATGAAAAAGATAGTCGCCGGCAGAATGAATCTGAGCTTGGCTGCGATCAGCGTCTTGAACTCGGATGTCGACGCGACGCGATGCCAGTCAGCAACATCCTCGTCTTCATCGGCCGTCAGCTCGTGCGCCGGTTTGAGCGAGCGGCCGAGAGGCGCGACGTCGGTCTCGGCTCCAACTATGGGTGTCGGGTCGAACGGTCTTCTGACGGGCTCGGAGGTGCGATCATCTGCCATGTTGTCAGCCTCTCATATGCGGAGTTAGTGAGCATCCTCAGGTAGTGCCCTCGTTTTGTCAGAATGTATGCTTTCGAAAGAAGAGGCCGACGCAAGGCCGCGAAGGCGCAAAGGGCGGTCATCTCCCCTTCCCAGTTGGCCTATCGCTTCCTTCGCATTCGCGGCTTCGCGTGGACCTCTTCCTTCAAAACAACGTACTCCCGGACGAAACTGAGTACTACCACCAGGGCCTTCATTTTGCTAGACTGCCTGACAGGATTCCCCGTTAGTACAATCAGGAGATCCATGTCACTTTCACAGCTACCCGCCCTCAACGCGATCCTCAACAGCGCAAGCGCTCTCATGTTGATCCTCGGCTACACCTTTATCAGAAGGCGCAAGATCCTCGCACATCGCGTCTGCATGCTGGGCGCAGTGCTGACATCTGCGCTGTTCCTGATCTCCTATCTTACCTACCACTACTTTCATCGAACGACGGTGTTTGAGGGCCAGGGTTGGGTTCGTCCGGTCTACTTCTTCATACTATTTTCACACATTATCCTTGCAATCGTCATCGTCCCGCTGGTGCCCGTGACGCTTTCGCGCGCTCTCCGTGGACGCTTCATGGCCCACCGGAGAATCGCAAGAATTACGCTACCCCTCTGGCTGTATGTCTCGGTCACTGGTGTCGTCGTCTACCTCATGCTCTACCAACTCTACCCGTCAGTTTAACCTCAGCCCTCGAGTTTCTGCTTCTTCTCCTGCTGACTTGATCAATCGTGTCGTACGCGCGAAGCGATCTGGTCGCGCACTGTCGCAACGAATTCTTCAATATTCGCATGCGAGTAGACGCCAGTGTCGACTGGCGACAGGACCTCGACAAAGACATGACCGGGCACGGAGCCCTGGACGCCCTTACGAATGACAAGTCGTGTGTCGTTGATGACGACTGGGACGATCGGCACGTCTGCATCGAGTGCCATGAAGAAGACGCCCTTCTTGAACTCCCTGACTCTGCCGTCGACCGTGCGTGTTCCCTCCGGAAACGCCATGAGGCTATGACCGTCTCTCAGAGTTTGAACCCCGAGCCGGGTGCTCGCCATCGCGCGTTCATGGTTGCCCCGGTCGATGGGAATAACGTGGGCGAGTGACATTCCCTGGCCGAGAATGGGCACGCGACTCAATTCCTTTTTGGCGAGTGCGCCGACATTCCATCGCAGGTAAGTAAAGAGAAGTGGCGGATCGAGTGTGCTCTGATGATTGGCGATGAAGACGTAGGTTTGTCCCTCGGTCAAATGTTCGAGGCCTGAAACGTGAATCCGCGCTCCGGCTGCACGGAGATAGAGTCTGCATCCGAACCTCGCAAACGGATGGATGAAGTCCTCGACTCCGAAGAGCCACCGCAGCAGATAGCCGACAGTGATCACTGGAATTCCGATGACGACAAAGCAGAGTGCTGCAACGATTATGGTCCAGTAATACCGCAGGCGCGCTCGAAGACCAGAAGGTCTTGCCGGGTCTGGCGGTGAAGGCTCGCTGACGGGAGGATTGGCTGACATTTATACGAGGTCTCTTGGGGAGGCTGGCCAGAGACGACGCAGACCAGGTCCGTCTCTATCAGATAATGGTCCCGTTGGTAATGATCGCTTCTTTCGGGACGATGACGATCCCTTCGCGAATATAGTAGTTCTCGCCGTCAAAATGATCACGGCCGGCCTCATTGAGAATTCTCACGTCTGATCCGATGCGCACGTTCTTGTCGATGATCGCCCGCCGGATGATCGTCTTTTCGCCAATACCGATGACCGGCAAACCGTGCCTTCGCTCGAGCTCGAGATCGTCGACGGTCTGATAATAATCGGCTCCCATGAGCAGCGAGTCGTCGATGCGCGCGTCGTTCTCGACCCGGGAGCGAAGGCCGACGATTGAATTCGAAACCGAGACGCGGTTGAGGATACAACCATCGGAAACGATCGAGTTCCTCACATCGCAATGGATCAGCTTCGATCCCGGAAGAAAATACGGTCTGGTGAAGATAGGAGCATCGGCGTTGAAGAGGTTGAACTTTGGCATGATCGAGGCCATGTCTAGATTGGCATTGTAGAAAGAGCTGATAGTTCCGATATCCTCCCAGTAGCCGTCGAAGAGGTACGCCTGGACTTTGCACTTGTCGATTGCAGCCGGGATCAACTCACCACCGAAATCGGTGTACTTGTCGTCCTTCAGCATCTCCCGGAGCGTTGAGAACTTAAACAGATAGACCCCCATTGAGGCGAGATAGGGGCGTCGCTCAGCTTCTTCCTGACTGAGGCCAAAGGTGGTCGTATCGACGCGCATTGCGGGCAGTTGATCAGCTGGAGGTTTTTCGCGAAACTCGACGATTCTCCCAAGGACATCGATGAGGTCGTGC
>JANNRD010000738.1:0-31082 GCA_031401095.1 Acidobacteriota bacterium | reverse complement strand
CCAATTGACCGATGCTCAACGGAGACCACTTTTATCCTGAATCCGTGCTCAAGTGCGCGCAATTGTTCGAGCGACTCTACGCGCTCAAGCTCGGTTCTTGGCAAGGAAGCAATATGAAGGAGGAAGCTACGCCGATAGACGTAGAGCCCGGTGTGCTTTGCAAACAATCTGAGCAGCGATGCGTCGTCACGCAGGGCGGCCTCGAGCGATCCAGATGCAATTACTGAATCCCGCGGGAAAGGAATCGGCGAGCGCGAGAAGTAGAGCGCGAACCCCTCCGCGTCTTTGACCACTTTGACCACATTTGGATCGAGTATTGCGGCGGCAGAATCGAGCGGCTCACAGGTCGTCGACATGACAAGGGTCTCGTTTGCAATCATTGGTTCAATCGCCGCGTCGATCGCCGCTGGATCGAGCAACGGCTCGTCGCCCTGGACGTTGACGATCAGTTCCGCGTCAAGGTTCCGGGCGAGCTCGGCAAGACGGTCTGTTCCCGTCTCGTGACTGGTTGATGTCATCATGGCTTCGAACCCGTAGGCGCGGACAACATCAAAGACTCGAGAATCATCGGTTGCGACAATGACCTGGTTGACATGGTGAGCGAGCCTGGCTCGCCCAGCAACCCGGACGATCATCGGCGTCCCTTCGAGGTCGAGTAGCGGCTTTCCGGGCAGCCTTGATGCAGCATATCTTGCAGGAATGATGGCAACAACTTTGATAGTAATTTTCTGCCTCCGCGAAGAGCAAAATTGAGACGCGCCGCCGATGTTCAGTTCGAATCGCCGGCGTTCGAGCTCGCCCAGATCGTGACAGCTTAGACGGCGCTCGCGGCGGGCGTCATAAATGAAAAGACCGGGCTTCCCTGTCATGGGACCAGCAACCAGGTTGCCGTCGCCGCGGCGCTCGCAAGGCATTGCCCCGATTTCTTTCGGTCACTGAGCGCGAATATCTCTCTCGAGGCCTTCGCCAAGAACGCAGAGATCCTCGGGCTCGTCTACTACGGAATCGGGAATTCCGGCGATGTGGTTCGGCACGTTCGCCCGATCGAAGCCCGTCTGCCTTCGGAGCCTCAACCAGAGGAGTTTGCTGAATTGGCGACTGCGCGTCAAGCGATGCTGGCTCGTGACCTGCACTTCGTCAACCTCGTGGCGACGATTGCGGTCGGAACCACGCCAGTCGGGCGCTTGGCACACTTCATGACGACCGCTGCGCGGATCCCGACGCCACCAACCAAGGGACTGAATCTCTCCGCGCCAGCGGTCATTCGGGATGGCCTCAAGAGGGCGGTTGACTCCGGTCAGCTCGCGGGCGCCGCCACCTTCAGCGGAATACTCGCCGCCATCGGCAACGGTGAGACTGGCCGCCCGATAATCATTTCTCATGCACGGGCAACTGCACCCGAGGTCTGTCTTGTGATACATCTCGCGGACGGGGGGCCACTCGCAGCGGATGATGTTGCAGGGAAATTCTACCAGGCGTACTTTGCGAGGAAGTGACCGGAGACTCTTCCGCAAAAATCAGGACTTCCTTTTTCAGCGCTGAATCTTTAGTATTGCTTGCTACTTACCGCCGGAGGACGAGAGTGGCGAGGGCGGCGGGAATAATGGCGATGAGGATTTGAGGTCGCCGCAGAAAAAAGCACTTATGGGATTTGCAACTGAGGCAATTCACGCGGGACAGGAACCGGACCCCTCGACCGGCGCCGTCAGCGTTCCTATCTACCAGACATCCACCTACGTGCAGGTTGCGCTGGGAGAGCATAAGGGGTTTGAGTACGCTCGGACTCAAAACCCAACCAGGCTTGCCCTGGAGCGCAACATCGCGTCGCTCGAGGGCGGTCTTGCGGCGCACTGCTTTGCTTCAGGAATGTCAGCGATCACGACGGTCCTCATGCTGCTGCGTGCGGGCGATCACGTCGTGGTCTCTGAAAACACTTATGGCGGCACTTATCGTCTGTTTGAACAAGTCCTGAGAGGGTTTGGTCTCGATTTTACGTACGTCGACACCTCCGAATCGGGCTTGGTCGAAGGGGCGCTTCGCGATGAGACACGCATGGTGTTCCTTGAGATCCCGACGAATCCCGTCATGACCATTGCAGATTTGCCCGGGATTGCGCTAATCACCAATGATCGCGGCATCCGGCTTGTCGTCGACAACACATTTATGAGTCCGTATTTTCTTCGCCCTCTCGAGCATGGGGCGGACCTCGTCGTCCACTCAACGACGAAGTATCTCAACGGGCATAGTGACAGCATAGGTGGCGTCGTGGTGACGAAAGATGGGGAGGACGCGAAGCGGATCGCTTTCATACAAAACGCCGTCGGCGCGATTCTCTCGCCATTTGATTCCTGGCTCGTCATGCGGGGCATTAAAACGCTGGCGGTGAGAATGCAGCAGCACGATCACAATGGACGGCGTGTGGCTCAGTTTCTGACCGAACACCCGAAGGTCGAGAGGGTTCACTATCCCGGTCTACCTTCACATCCACAATTCGCTCGAGCGCGCGAATTGTTCTCCGGTTTTGGGGGAATGATTGCATTCGAGACCGGGTCGCTTGCGGCCGCACGCGCACTATTAGATAATGTCCGCCTCTGTGCGCTGGCAGAGAGTCTGGGCGGAGTCGAGACGCTCATCTCACACCCGGCGACCATGACGCACGCTTCCGTGCCATTCGAGCACCGGGTTCACCTCGGAATAACCGATGGTTTGGTCCGGATCTCGGTCGGCATCGAAGACGTGGACGATATCATCGCGGATCTCGACAGGGCCCTGCAGTGCCTCTGATGTGGAGACACTGAGCGCTGTCGGGGTTGGACCCACAAGCCAGGAGCAGACACGGTTTCCTTATGGCCGATCTTCCAAACATTTCCCTGACGCTCCATGCCAAGACCGATGTCGGCATGGTGCGCAGCGGAAATGAAGACAATTTTCTCATTCTTGACCTGACGACCGGCACAAGTTGGACGGCGGCTGACGCCACCAAGCAAAAGCCTCTCGTCGTCTCACAGGGCTATTATGGTTCTCTACTGGCCGTTTCCGATGGAATGGGTGGAGCTTTGGCTGGTGAGGTCGCCTCCCGGCTCGCGGTCGAGACCGTTCGCGATCGCATGCTCCAGCTTCAGGCGCACAAAGTTTACGGCCAACTCCCGTTCCCCGAACGTCTCCGCCTGGCAATCGAAGAAGCGAACCTGCTGATCAACGGTGAGAGCGTTACCAATCCCGAGCACAAGGGCCTCGGTGCCACCTTTACTGCCGCTGGTATTTTGGGGGACCGCGTCTACTTCGGACAGGTGGGAGACAGTCGCGCTTATCTGCTGCGCCAGGGTAAGATCATCCGCATTACCAAGGATCAGTCGCTCGTTCAGCAATTGATTGATGCTGGCCAGATCACCGAGGAAGAGGCCGAGACTCATAGCTATCGCAACGTGATTCTTCAGGCCCTCGGCGCCCACTCAAACGTCACCGTCGAGGTCAATTCCCTCAAAGCTCAGCAAGGCGATACACTCGTGCTTTGCAGTGATGGCCTCTCCGGCAAAGTCCGCGCCGATGAGATCGCACGCCTGGTGCAGGCTTCGAATGAGCTGGGGACCGCCTGTCAGGGCCTTATTTCGCTCGCCAACGAGCGCGGCGGCGAGGACAACATTACGGTTGTTATCGTGCAGTTCTCGGGCTCCGGCTTAAACACGCCGGTTGGCGATCCCATCGAGCCCGAGATACTCGCTCGCCTGCCGGATACACCGACAGAGTTGAGCTGGGAAGACGCTCCCGACACCGAACCGTTAGCCGGAGCGGGAGCGACCGAGAAACTCGGTGTCATCCCGTTGAAGGCAACCGAACCTCTGAGCCCTTCCCCTCCTTCGCTTTTCACACCACCGCCAGTTGATCGCCCGAGTTCTCAACCCCTGTTGCCGGATCGCCCGGGTCGCAGCGAGGCGCGTCAGCGCTCGGGCCCGGTAACTTCCGTCTTCAGCATGGGAGAGTATAAGGAGGACGAACAGGTTGCCGCCGCTTTCGAACCTGCTCCCGGCGTGCAGCAGGACGCGGCGCGCGAATCGAGTCAGGCTGACGTCCAGATCGGTGGCGGAGGTCCATCGCCAAAGCCCACAATCGAGACCACCACCCCTGGGCATCGAAAGAACGGAAAAACAAAAGGGCGCTTTGGGAGTCTCTTGTTTCTTACCCTGACGATCGTCGGCGTGGCTATTGTCGCCCTCGCCGGCCTGTGGTACTTCAATGCCCAGGAAGCACAGCGTAAGAGCGAGGCTGAGGCGATTCGGCAGCGAGGGAAGGAACAGAGCGACCGCAAACAGGCTCTGATCGACAGCCTGAAGGATGAAATAGAGACAGTCGAGCGGGAATTCCGCGCGGCCAAATCGCCAAAGAACAAGCAAAAATGGGATCGGGTCTCCGATGACCTCGAGAAGATCGGTGAGAAGTTTGACAAGGTCAAGTCCCTCCCAGCCAGTATGGTCTCTGACATTGAAGCTGATTGTAAGGAGATCGAGAAGATATTGGGAAGGCTGCGGGACGATATCAAGGAACTCCAGGGGCTCGTGCCCCGCGATGAGACCACATTAGAACCGGTCGCCTGCTGATTGAGCGTCCAACCAACGCCCACTCCCAACGCCCCCTCCCCTTCACACAGACGGGCCTACTGACTGATTACCATAACGGATCTAACTCCGGAAATCTTGCGCATCTGAGTAATCACGGCACTTAGATCGGTCTCCGCTTTCGCGGCCGTGATAAGCGTCACCCGGCCATCCTTGACCTCGCTCACAAGGCTGCGCGTCTCGACATGACGATCGATCAGGGCTCGAACATCTCGATGAATGCTCTCATCGCTCCTGCCAACTGTCACCTCGGCCACCTCATTTGAGGCCTTTTGCACGCCGCGCCCGACACTCTTCGCGCCATCGACAGTCTTGTCGCCAGCCACCTTTGCAGTCTCGCCGGTCTTATTGACAGCGGCACCTGACGTCTCTGCAGTCACTTGGGCGCCAGCCTTCGCTCCGCTTCCAACCTTCTTTGCCACCCCGCCAACGGCCTTCGTAGCCGCCTTTGTCTCATCCTTGATTGCGTAACCAATCCTCGGAAGAACTCCATTCCTCCTGTCGCTGTCATGGCTTTCGGTAGTAATCGGAAAGACCAAACCAAGCTTCTCAATGGTCGGTTGATCGATTCGCCCGGTCTCCGTCAGCCCTTCCTGCCTCTGAAACTGTTGCAGGGCCTCGCGAGTCTGACCATCAAAAACACCGGATGGCTGCGTCTCAAGCACGCCGCGCTGGAACAACGCCCGCTGTACGGCCAGCACTTCCTTCTCAGATAACTGCGGCAAAGCGTCCGTGGTCTTGGGCGGCGCCTCAGGTGTCTGACCTACTGCCATCCCAATCGGACCGACGACGACCAACACCAACAATACAAATAAGACTCGAAACATCCTGACTTCTCCTCTCACCGCAGTTTTACCCAGGAACGAAATGAAGACCGGCTACTTGCGTGCCCTGATCAGCCCCTTGAGCTCGTCCATGAACTCTCCTACATCCTGAAACTCCAGATAGACCGACGCGAAGCGGACATACGCAACCTTATCCAACTCCTTCAATCGGCGCATGATCATTTCACCAATCTTTGCCGTGGGTCGTTCTCGCTCTGGCGAAGTCTGGACGAAGGCCTCGATTGCGTTGACGATTGCATCGAGCTTTGTCGTTGAGACCGGGCGCTTTTCGCAAGCCCGCAGGAGTCCCGCCATGACCTTGTCTCGGCTAAACGCCTCGCGCCGACCGTCCTTCTTGATCACCATATAGGGTATCTCATCGATTCGCTCGTAGCTGGTAAAGCGGCGTTCGCATTTGAGGCACTCGCGACGGCGCCGGACCACATCTCCTTCACGAGATTCACGTGAATCGACTACCTTGTCTTCAATGTTACTGCAAAAAGGGCATTTCATTGGCTTGCTTCTCCAGTTTCTGATTCAGCCTGAGAGAGAGGTCGGCGAGGAACTCCCTGGGTCGGGCGACTTCGAGGACGCGATCATCTCGCGCAAGCTTCCGAGCCCGATTCCATCCTTCATGATGTATATCAGTCCAAGGAGAAATGGAGGGCCAAAAGCAACAAAATGAAAAACAATGGCGACGCTCGCCGCGAGATTTTTTTCTATTCCAAGGACCATCAGACCGGCAGCCGTGGCCGCGTGAAACGCCCCCGCAGATCCGCCCGGCGACGGAACCAGACTTCCGATCAAACCAAAGCCCATGACAAAAATCGCTGAGGGCAGACTAAGCTCCAGTTTGAAAGCGGCAAGGACGAGCCACGTCGAGCCGGTGACACTACCCCAAACCAAGAGCGTATAAAACACGCTCGTCAGCAACTCCCGAACATTCAACAGGACTGACAGGCCCGACGAGAGGTGCGAGACAAACCCAATAATTGGCCGCATGAGTCGGCTTGGCAAACGTACCGTTGCGCGTTCAAGTCTCTCGACTATCCATCTGGTCTTCATTCTAAAGACCACCAGAACCGCTACTCCCGCAACCGTTCCCAAGGTCATGAGTAGTCCGACTCGATGAATCGTCTCGAGCATCCCGCGCTCCACCTCACGATTCGGTGGTAGGCTGAAGAAGAGGAGATTGACGGCAAAGACGGTCGCGACCATCGCCATGTCAAATACCCGTTCGACCAGAATCGTCGCGATTGTCACGCTCGGATGGAGCCTCTCCCTGAGACTTAGCACCATCGGCCGCACAATCTCGCCTGCCCGACCAAAGACAAAGACGCTTCCAAAACCGATGGTCGTCGCTGAAAAGAGGCTTCCGACACCAACATGGGCAATTGGCGCCAACAATGCTCGCCATCTCAGGCTCCGAAAGACAAGCGTCGCATTAATGAGCAGCGCCGCAATTACCACGGGCCAGACGCGCATCGTTCGCAGGTGCCCACCGACGACCTGCCACTCAAGGCGCCGAACAAACCAGATTGCCAGTCCAACGCCGATTGTCAGCACAACCAGCGCACCTAGTTTCTTTCTCAATGATAAAGCCCTACCACAACATATAGTAGCGAAGATTCACACTACAACAAAAGCAGCGGGTCGGCAAGCATCTAATTTGTCATGGGCTGTGACCGGGCGGAGCGCGGTGAGGAGGGCTTTGGTTGAGCCCGGCCATGTCAGTATCTTGACGATCTCTGAGGTATTTTTCAGCCGAAGATATCCTTGACCTTGCTACCAATTTTATGGGCGAGTTTCTCCTGCTGTTTCGCCTCCAGCACGCCGAGCTGTTCGAAGAGGCGTCTCTGCTCCCGCGAGAGGCGAGTTGGCGTGACGACCGTGGCGACGACAAAGAGGTCACCGCGACCGTGCCCCTGAAGGGAAACTATACCCTTGCCAGCGACCCTGAAGATCGAGCCGGTTTGCGTCCCGGCAGGGACGGTCACGGACTCCTCACCGTCAAGGGTCGGGACCTGGATTTCAGCCCCAAGCCCAGCCTGCGAGAAAGTGATTGGGACGCTGGCGTAGAGATTGTTGCCCTGCCGCTCAAAGACATCATGCTCCTTGACGTGGACAACCACATAAAGATCACCGGTGGGACCGCCGCCAGGACCTGCTTCGCCCTCACCGTTGACCCGGAGACGCGCGCCAGTATCAACGCCCGCCGGGATCTTCAACTCTATCTCGCGCTGCTTTTCGATGCGACCCTGGCCATGACAAGTCTTGCACTGCGAGGCAATGATTCGTCCTGCTCCACGACACTGATGGCAAGTGCGGCTGACAGAAAAGAACCCTTGCTGGTATCGAACCTGACCAACTCCGCCGCAGAGACTGCAGGTTGTCGGCGACGTTCCCGGAGCCGCGCCCGAGCCGGCGCAGGTTGCGCAGGTATCGAGCTTGGGAACCTCTATCTTGGTGCGGTAGCCGGCCGCAGCCTGCTCGAGAGTGATCTCAAGATCGTAGCGAAGGTCTGCTCCTCGCTGAGCTCCGCCACGGCGCGAACTTCGGGTGCCAAAGAGATCGCCAAAGAGATCACCGAGGATATCTTCAAGCCCTCCAAAGTTCGCCGCGTTCGAGGCGCCGGCTGCGGCCGAGGAGGCAACCCCGGAATGCCCGTACCGATCGTAGCGAGCACGTGTTTCCGCGTTCGAGAGAACCGTATAAGCTTCTGCCGCCTCCTTGAACCTCTCTTCGGCCTCGTCGTTATCCGGATTCCGGTCCGGGTGATACTGCATGGCGAGTCTGCGATACGCGCTCTTCAACTCCTGGTCGCTGCCACTCCGCCCTACACCAAGCACTTCATAGTAGTCTCTCTTGCTCAAATGCTCTTTCTCCCTCTCTCACCATCAATCAGCACTTCAGGCTCGAAGCCCTTTACCTCAACCTCCAGGATTCGCCGATCCAAATCCCGCACGAAAAACCACAAGCGACATCCGCCGCTCGATCAATCAGGCAAACCGGATTATAGGGTGCCTCTCGAAGACGCGCAATTTGGAAAATCGCGCCGCGGAATTTGTCGGTGCCAGCCCGCGGCCCGAGTTCCTCCCCCTATCGCGTCCGACGAGTCGGTTTTTCTGTTGCTCATGCAACCGCAAAGCGGTGTACGTGTGCGCTTTAGTCTTGGTAGCATCCCCGTGCACTTTCGCAGTTTGCGTGTTGGCGACCTTCGCCAGTTTGATAATTCCGATCTTCCCGCCGACCTGTGGGTTCTTTGACACCCCACCCGGCTGAGAACGTTTGAACCCCGCGAGGGTCGTGTCTGACACGGCCCTCGGTCCAATCCTTTCGCAAATCTCCCAACACTGACGTTCGGCAGCACTATTGGACTTCCTAACGCCCAGGGGGGAAGCCGTCTCGTGGCATTGAATATGGCCCAGTTAACCCAGACGAGCCGCTTCGCAGGCATTTTCACGCCCAGCCCTTGCAAACCGAGAACGCAATTGCTATTATGCCGTTTTTGGCAGTGGCACAAGTTGAGCGCCGGAGTGCGCTGTAGTGGGTCATCGAGCCGGTGTAGCTCAGTTGGTAGAGCAACCGCCTTGTAAGCGGTAGGTCAGGGGTTCGATTCCCTTCATCGGCTCCATTCTCTGGGCACCCGATCGGTTTCTGTGAGACGGTCTTTTTTTTTGGCGAGGCAGGGGTGGTCGAGTGGTTAAAGGCACCGGGCTGTAAACCCGGCGGGCTTACGCCCTACGTAGGTTCGAATCCTACCCCCTGCATCAGTCTTGAAGCGCAGCGCGGCCATCATATGTCTCAGTCGAGGCCGATCGCCGAGACAACGGGGGCGTTCGACGGCAGTCAGCGGGTGTAGCGCAATTGGTAGCGCACCAGCCTTCCAAGCTGGATGTTGCGGGTTCGAGTCCCGTCGCCCGCTCCATAGTCAGTTTCGAGGGGCCAGCGCCTCGGAGTGCGGTGAGGCGGTTGGCAGTGCGTTGGCGATGGAGACGGAGCACGAGGTGACGGTTGGCGGGCGCACCCGGAATTGGCGTTGGCCCACATAGCTCAGTTGGTAGAGCGCGTCCTTGGTAAGGACGAGGTCACCGGTTCAAGTCCGGTTGTGGGCTCCAGATTCTTTTTTTGTTGCTGGAGAGCAATTTATGGGGAAAGAGAAATTCGATCGGAGTAAACCACACGTCAACATCGGGACGATCGGTCACGTCGATCATGGGAAGACGACATTGACGGCGGCGATCACGAGGGTTCTCGCAAAGAACAACCCGAAGATTCAGTTTCGGAGCTTCGACTCGATCGACAATGCTCCGGAAGAGAAAGCACGCGGGATCACGATTGCGACTGCGCACGTTGAATACGAAACAAAGAATCGACACTACGCACACGTCGATTGCCCGGGTCACGCCGACTACGTCAAGAACATGATCACCGGTGCGGCACAGATGGACGGGGCGATTCTGGTCGTTGCAGCAACGGACGGGCCAATGCCGCAGACGAGAGAGCACATCCTGCTTGCGCGCCAGGTGGGCGTCCCCTCGATGGTCGTCTTCATGAATAAGGTGGATGCGGTGGACGATCCGGAGTTGCTCGATCTGGTGGAGCTTGAGGTACGTGAGCTGCTCTCGAAATTCGAGTTTCCGGGAGATGACATTCCGGTAGTGCGCGGGAGCGCGCTCAATGCGCTCAACGGGGACCCGGTGGGAGAAGCGCAGGTAGATGAGTTGATGGCGGCGGTGGACAGCTACATCCCAACGCCGGCTCGAGAGATCGACAAGCCGTTTCTCATGCCGGTTGAGGACATTTTCTCAATTTTGGGACGTGGGACGGTGGCGACGGGGCGAATCGAGCGCGGGATAGTGAAGGTTGGCGAGACGGTTGAGATCATCGGGATTCGACCGACGCGCAACACGGTGGTGACTGGCGTCGAGATGTTCAAGAAGCTGCTCGATGAAGGTCGGGCGGGGGACAACGTCGGGTTGCTGCTGCGAGGTGTGGAGCGGAAGGAGATCGAGCGAGGGCAGGTGATTGCCAAACCGGGATCGATCAAGCCGCACACGAAGTTCAAGGCTGAAGCATATGTCCTGACCAAGGAAGAGGGAGGGCGGCATACGCCATTCTTCACTGGATACCGGCCGCAGTTCTACTTTCGGACGACGGATGTCACGGGAGTGGCACACTTGCCGGAAGGGGTTGAGATGGTCATGCCCGGAGACAACATTGCGATGGAGATCGAGTTGATCACGCCGATCGCGATGGAAAAGGGTCTGCGGTTCGCGATCCGCGAAGGCGGGCGCACCGTCGGCGCCGGTACCATCTCTGACATTGTGGAGTAGATCACCGGAAAAGGGGCACGCGGGCTCAAGCTGAGTGCCCTCTTCGGACTTTTGGCTCCCACCAGAGCGCGGGAGCGAAGACCGCTGAGACTTCTCAGAAGTCGGGCGGGGAATGGCTAAGTAGAAATGCTGAACGACAAGATCCGAATTCGCCTCAAGGCCTACGATCATCGCGTCCTCGATCAGTCGACCGCGGAGATTGTTGAGACTGCCAAGCGCACGGGTGCCCGCGTCGCGGGTCCGATTCCATTGCCGACGGTGAAGAACAAGTGGACGGTGTTGAGATCGCCGCACGTCGACAAGAAATCGCGCGAACAGTTTGAGATTCGCACGCACAAGCGGCTCATGGACATTTTGGATCCGACGCCGCAGACGATGGACGCGTTGATGAAGCTCGATCTACCAGCCGGCGTGGATGCTGAGATCAAGGCGTTCGGACGCGACCGCAGGTAGAGTGCCGCAGGACTGGGCACTGAGTGACGGTTGTGAGCGGGCTGGTTTGAGGGCCCGACGCGACAAAGCCAGGGCTCACGCTCATTGCTGACGGAGTAATGACAATGGTGAATGGAATTATCGGTAAGAAGCTGGGTATGACTCAGATTTTCGGCTCGGACGGCACGGTCACCCCGGTGACGGTGATCAAGGCCGGGCCGTGTGTCGTTGTCCAGCGCAAGACCGTCGCCAGTGACGGCTATGAGGCCGTCCAACTAGGCTTGGTCGAAGAGAAGTCCCCAAAGCATACCAACAAGCCGATGCAGGGGCACTTTGCCAAGGCAGGAATTCCGCCGACAAAGATACTCCGCGAAGTGCGTCTCAATGGCGGCGGAGAGCCGGTCGCGGTTGGTGACAAGGTGCTTGTCGATCAGTTTGTGGAGAACGACCTGATCGAGGTGATTGGGACGAGCAAGGGACGAGGCTTTGCGGGATTCATCAAGCGGCACGGCTTTGCCGGCGGCGAGAAATCGCATGGATCGATGTTCCATCGCGCGCCTGGATCGATTGGCGCGTCGGCCTATCCTTCACGCGTCATCAAGGGCACGCGGAGCGCGGGCCACATGGGTGTCGATCGCAAGACGGTCAAGAATCTGAGAGTGGTACGCGTCAACGCCGAGGAGAACCTGATTCTGGTTCACGGTGCAGTGCCGGGTCCGACCGGTGCGTACGTCCTCATCAAGAAGACGAAGTGACCGTCCAATAGGGGGAAGCGATGCCAACGGTTGAAATCAGGAATCTGAAAAACGAAAGCGTGGGCGAACTCGAGCTCAAGGAAGAGGTCTTCGGAGTGCCGCTCAATGAGGGGCTGATCTACGATGCGGTGAGGAACTATCTCGCCAATCAGCGCCAGGGCACGGTCAAGACGAAGACTCGCGGGGACGTCTCGGGAAGCGGCAAGAAGCTCTGGAAGCAAAAGGGCACAGGCCGCGCGCGGGTGGCGAGTTTGCGGTCACCGCTTTGGAAGGGCGGCGGAAATGTGCACGGACCTCAGCCGCGCGACTGGAGCTACGAAATGCCGAAGAAGATGAAGCGCGGGGCATTGCGATCGGCGCTCTCAGAGCGACTTCGTGAGGGCAACCTCTTTGTCGTCGAAGAGTTCAATCTGGACGTGATCGAGGTCAAATCCGCCTCCGGAGAAGTGCTCGCAAGCCATAAGACAAAGAAGTTTCTGAGCGTCGCGGGGACCTTCGGATGGGCGGGGAAGACCCTCATCGTCGCGAATGAGCCGGCCGACAGCCTGGTGCGTTCGTCACGGAACGTGCCCGGCGTCAAATTGACTTCAGGCGCGACTCTCAACATTTACGATGTGCTCAATCACGACCGAATAGTTTTCACCAAGGCTGCGATCGGCACGCTTGAGGAGAGACTGGGCAGCTAGGCGGGGGCATTTATGAAAACGATGTGGGATGTGCTGAAGGGGCCGCTGATTACCGAGAAAGCGCTTAAGCTCAAGGAGACGAGCGCCCATGCCGGTCAGCAGGTACTCGCGTTTCGGGTCGCAAGGGGTGCGAACAAGTACTCTATCAAACACGCCGTCGAGACGATCTTCAAGGTCAAGGTCGATGAAGTGCGGATCATCAATTACCGCGGCAAAGAAGTGCGTCGTGGCCGCACCGTAGGGCGCAAGCCTGATTGGAAGAAGGCCTACGTCACACTCGGCCCTGGCGAGCGCAATATCGATTACGGAGATTCGATTTAGGCAGTCTCCTGAGCTCAGGATGAGGATAAGATGGGCATCAAGAAGCTATCACCGACTAGTCCCGCGCGACGTTACCAGACCTATCTGACGAACGACGAATTGACGGGCACCGAGCCGCACAAGCCGCTCATGTCCCCCAAGAAGCGGACCAATGGGCGGAACAATCTCGGCCGGATAACCATTCGTCATCGCGGTGCCGGACACAAGAGACATTACCGGATCGTGGATTTCAAGCGGGACAAGACCGGGATTCCGGCGAAGGTGGCGAGTGTCGAGTACGACCCGAATCGCTCGGCGCGAATCGCGTTGGTCAATTACGTCGATGGCGAGAAGCGCTATATTCTGGCACCGGTCGGTCTCAAGGTGGGGCAGATGGTACTCTCCGGGGCGGAAGCGGACATTCTTACCGGGAATGCGCTTCCGATCAAGAATATTCCGCTTGGCACCCAGATCCACAATATCGAACTGAAACCAGGCAAGGGCGGCCAGATGGCGCGAAGCGCCGGTAGCTTTGCCCAACTGGTAGCGAAGGAAGGCGGCCTGGCTCAGTTGCGGTTGCCTTCGGGTGAAATTCGCATTGTTTCGGTTGATTGCATGGCGACCGTTGGTCAGGTTGGCAACGTCGAGCATGAGAATGTTTCGATCGGCAAGGCAGGCCGATCGCGATGGATGGGCAAGCGCCCCTCGGTTCGTGGCGTGGTGATGAACCCGGTCGATCACCCACACGGGGGTGGTGAAGGAAAGACATCGGGCGGTCGCAATCCGGTGACGCCGTGGGGCAAGCCGACACGCGGGTACAAAACGCGCAACAACAAGCGCACGGACAAGTTCATCGTCAAACGGAGAACGAAATGAGGACGAAGTGATGAGCGGCGAGTTGCGACTCCAGCTTCCAGCTTCTGACTCATTACTCATGACTCATCACTAAATATATGGCACGTTCAGTCAAAAAAGGCGCGTTCGTTGATGGTCACCTGATGAAGGTGATTGACCGGATGAATCTGGCGAGCGAGAAAAAGGTCCACAAGACCTGGTCACGTCGCTCGACGATCACACCGGAGATGGTTGGCCACACGCTGGCGGTGCATAACGGCAAGAAATTCATTCCCGTTTACGTCACTGAGAATATGGTTGGCCACAAGCTTGGAGAATTTGCCCCGACGCGGACATTCAAAGGGCACGCGGAAAAGGCAGAGAAGGCGTCCGGCGCGAGGAAGTAACGCGAGGGCGAAGGGTTTCAAGATGGAAGCAAACGCGATTGCAAAAAACATTAAGGGATCGCCGCAGAAGGCCAAACTGGTGATCGATCTGATTCGAGGCCTGCTGGTCAATGAAGCTCTGGCGATTCTCCAGTTCACCAACAAGCGGGCGGCGCACCCGATTGAGAGATTGCTGCGTTCGGCAATTGCGAATGCAGAACAGAAGGCGCAGGCCGGGAACATCAGCGTTGATGTGGACGAGCTATGGGTCAAGGAATGCTTCGTCGGCAAGGGTGTTACCAAGAATCGCCGCCGCGTGAGGCCCGCGCCCATGGGGCGCGCTTTTCGCGAAAGACGCCACTACAGCCACATCACGATCACGGTCTCGAGCGACATACGGCAAACTGATAAGGCGAGAAGCAAGCAAGCGGCGGCGAAAAAACCGGCAGCCACGACTGAGGCAGCGCCGGAAGCAACCGCCGAATAGTAGGATTTCGGCAACGGAGATAGCATGGGTCAGAAAGTACATCCTTACGGGTTCAGACTCGGATACAACCGCACTTGGCATTCGCGGTGGTTCTCAAAGAGAGACTTCAGCAAGTTGCTCTTTGAGGATCTGAAGTTGAAGCGCGAGTTGAAGACGCGGTTTGCGAGTGCCGGTGTCTCGCAGATCGAGATCGACCGTGCGGCCAATCGTCTGAAGATCATCATCTTCACTTCCCGACCCGGGATCATCATCGGGCGGAAGGGCTCCGAGATCGAAGCCCTCAAGAAGGAGATCAGCCGGAGTACCGGTCGCGAAGTCCTCATCAACATCCAGGAAATTCACAAGCCTGAACTCAATGCGCAGCTTCAGGCGGAGAAGATCGCGCAGCAGCTCGAGAAACGAATCGCCTTTCGCCGGGCCATGCGCAAAGCGGTCGATGAAGCGCAGCGCTTCGGCGCTCAGGGCATCAAGGTTCGTGTTTCGGGCCGCCTCAATGGGGCGGAAATCGCGCGCTCTGAATGGACCCTTCAGGGACGACTCCCACTTCATACGCTGCGCGCCGATGTCGACTACGGCTTCGCCGAAGCCAACACGACCTTCGGTGTCATTGGCGTCAAGGTTTGGATCTATCGCGGCGACATCATGAATCCGCGGGAAGTGATGACAAAACGATAACATCGAAGCGCGTGGGGTCGGACGCACCCGCGGCAGGTAACGGAAATGGCTGAATATAAGATTCCGAAAAAGGTTAAGTATCGAAAACAGCAGCGCGGGCGGCGCTCTGGCGCGGCGAAGCGCGGGACGACGATCGCCTTCGGTCAGTATGCATTGAAGGCGCTCGAGGCTGCCTGGATCACTGGCAAGCAGATCGAGGCTGGTCGCGTCGCGATCACCCGGTTCGTCAAACGCGGGGGCAAGCTCTGGATTCGTATCTTCCCCGACAAGCCGATCACAAAGAAGCCGGCTGAGACACGTATGGGCAAGGGCAAGGGCGCGCCTGAAGGTTGGGTCGCGGTCGTCAAACCCGGGCGAATCCTGTTCGAGATGGAGGGTGTTGATAAGGCAACGGCTCTGGAAGCGATGAAACTCGCAGCCGCGAAACTGCCGATCAAGGTCAAGTTCATCACCCGCGACGAACAGGACGGAGGTTCACTGTGAAGTCGAAACTGGAGAAAGTACGCGAGCAGTCAAACGAGGACCTCGCCAGGCGTGTCGGAGAGATCAAGGAATCGCTCTTCCGGCTGAAGTTCAAGAAGGCGCTCGGCGACAGCGACACCGTGACGCGCTTGCGTAAGGAACGAAAGGAACTGGCGCGCCTGCTGACACTCCTGCGCGCCCGGCAATTGGGAGTCGAGAAGTAACGGCGGAACGAGAGCGACTATGGAAGAGATCAAAGAGAATCCGGAAGCAGTACCCGAGTCCCCTGTGGCTCCCGCGCCAGTGCCTGCAGTGCCGACGCGCGGCAAACGCACGGAGAAGATCGGGATCGTGACCAGCGACAAAATGGAGAAGACGGTTGTCGTCCGTGTTGACCGCGTCGTCAAACACCCGGTTTACAAGCGTTACGTGCGTCGCCGGACCAAATTCATGGCGCACAGCGAGATCGAGGGTCTGTCGATCGGCGATCAGGTGCGGATAGTGGAGACCCGTCCTCTCTCAGCCAAAAAGCGCTGGCGCGTTGTTGCGGTTGTCCGGAAGGCAAGCAAGTAGTCAGTCCTTAAGTGTCCCCGGAGCGGGATGCCAGGATTCAGGTTTGGAGGTTAGCTATGGTTCAGATGCGTTCGATTCTCGACGTGGCCGACAACTCGGGAGCGAAGAAGATCTCGATGATTCTGCCCCTTGGCGGCAATACGGGGAAGCGCGCCAGTCTAGGTGATGTCATCACCGCCTCGGTCAAGGAAGCGAATCCGGATGGAGCGGTCAAGAAGAAGCAGGTCGTCAGGGCGGTCATCGTGCGAACGCGCAAGGAAGTGCGGCGCAAGGACGGATCCTATATCAGGTTCGACCAGAATGCAGCGGTTCTGATCAAGCCCGACGGCGAGCCGGTTGGGACACGCGTCTTTGGTCCAGTGGCACGCGAGCTTCGTGAGCGTGGCTTCATGAAGATCGTCAGTCTCGCTCCCGAGGTGATCTGAAAGAAGAGGCAATTATGGCAACGAGAGTAAAGATCAAAAAGAACGACCAGGTGCTGGTGATTGCGGGGCGCGACAAGGGGAAGCGCGGGCGTGTCATCGAAGTTCAGACACGGACAGGCCGGGTCGTTGTTGAGGGTGTCAGTATCATCAAGAAGGCGGTCAAGCCAAATCGGCAGCGCGGGATTGCTGGCGGGATCGTCGAGCGTGAGGCAGCGATCCACATCTCCAACGTCCTTGTGCTCGATCCGACGACGCGCAAGCCGACGCGGATCGGCTACCAGATACTTGAAGATGGCCGGAAGGTGCGTATTGCACGCAAAACCGGCGCAGTGATTGAGTAAAGGCGAAGACAATGGCTCCACGACTGAAAGAAAAATACAGGAACGAAGTAACTCCGGCGCTGACCAAAGAGTTCAGCTACAAGAACCCGATGAGTGTGCCGAAGCTCGAGAAGATCGTCATCAATATGGGACTTGGCGAAGCGATCCAGAATGCCAAGATTCTTGATGCGGCCGTCTCGGATCTGGCGACCGTCGCGGGACAGCGACCGGTCATCACCAAGGCAAAGAAATCGATCGCCGCATTCAAGCTCCGCGAGGGGATGAGCATCGGAACGATGGTCACCCTGCGTGGGGATCGGATGTATGAATTTCTCGATCGGTTTATCAGCATCACACTTCCGCGTGTGCGGGACTTTCGTGGTGTCTCACAGAAGTCCTTTGACGGGCGCGGCAACTATACGATTGGGCTGCGGGACCAGTTGATCTTCCCGGAGATCGATTTTGGCAAGGTCGACAAAGCTCGCGGAATGAATGTCTGCATAGTCACGACTGCGAAGACGGACGAGGAAGCGCGCGCGCTCCTCCGTCAGTTGGGGATGCCGTTCCGGCAATAGAACCAAGGCGTCGCGTGTCACGGTGATCTCAGCCGTCGGCGTCAGGCGACAGTAACGAGAGAATATGGCCAAGACATCAAAGATCGTTCAGGCGAACCGGAAACCGAAGTTCAAAGTGCGTGGTTACAACCGCTGCAAGCAATGCGGACGGCCACGCGCCTTTCTGCGCAAGTTTGCGCTTTGCCGTATCTGCTTCCGCAAGCTCGCGCTCGACGGGCAGATTCCGGGAGTGACCAAGTCGAGTTGGTAAGAGGACTGAGAAATGAGTGATCCGATTTCAGATATGCTGACCCGGGTGCGGAATGCCATCCAGGCGCGTCATACGAAGGTCGATATTCCGGCCTCGCGGCTCAAGATCGAAATAGCGCGAATCCTGAAGGAAGAGGGCTACGTCACCAACTATAGCCTGAAGACCACGGAAGGCAGCAATGCGCGGACTTTGCGCATTTTTCTCCGCTATGGTCCGAAGGGCGAGAGTGTCATCTCGCACATTGAGCGCGTTTCAAAGCCTAGCCGCCGCGTCTATGTGCCGAACAAGGAGATTGGCCGGGTCCTCGGCGGTCTCGGAATCAATATTCTGAGCACCTCGCAGGGCGTCATGACCGGCAAGCAGGCTCGCCGCTCCAAGGTCGGCGGCGAAATTCTGTGCAGCGTTTACTAGCACCCGGTCTTGAGTTTTCCGGAACGGAAACGGACTCAATACCTGGTCTTTCGCACTGAAGAGAGAGCTATGTCACGAGTAGGGAAAAAACTAATTGAAGTGCCGAACGACGTGACCATCACGATCACGGCTTCGGAAGTGGAAGTGCATGGGCCGAAGGGTAAGCTGACGACGACCATTCCCGAGGGCATCAGTTTCAAGCTCGAAGACGGGAAGCTGACCGCGGAACGTGTCAGCGATCAGCAAGCGGCGCTGCATGGCCTCGCGCGGGCCCTGGTCTCGAATGCAGTAACAGGCGTCACCAAGGGCTTCACCCAGGAGATGGATATCGTCGGAGTCGGTTACAAGGCCGAATTGCGCGGCAAGAGCATCCACTTTGCCCTTGGCTACTCGCATCCGATCGAATTCGTACTCCCGGATGGCGTGGCTGCCAGGACCGAGAAGCTGCAGAGGACGATTACTCAATATCAAACAAGCATTATCCTCTCATCGACCGACCGGCATCTTCTTGGCCAGGTAGCGGCCAATCTGCATCGACTGCGCAAGCCAGATGCCTACAAGGGCAAGGGAGTCCGCTACGCTAACCGTCCGCTCAAGCTCAAGCCGGGCAAGACTGGGAAGTAGACGACGAGAACGAGAGAGTCGAGAAGGAAACAGTTATGGCACTCAAATCCAGACAAGAGGTGCGCCGGGCGATTCACGGTCGCATCCGCAAAAAGGTACGAGGAACCGCTGCGAGGCCGCGATTGGCAGTCTTCCGCAGCCTGAACCACATCTACGCGCAGGTGATCGATGATGAGAAGGGCGTGACCCTTTGCACTGCATCGACCGTCGAGAAGGCTGTCGGCAAGGGCGGGAACATTGAGGCCGCGAAAGTCATCGGTCGCTTGATCGCTGAAAGAGCGAAGGAATGCGGCATTGGCGCCGTCGTCTTCGACCGCGGCGGTTATATCTACCACGGCCGAGTTCGCTCGCTGGCAGAAGCGGCTCGTGAGGCTGGGTTGCAGTTCTGATCGTCAATTGAAGAGATTGGGCCGAGATTGGAGAGTTGGTCTATGGAGAGAATTACCGCGGACGGCATTGACCTCAAGGATCAGGTCATTTCGATCAACCGGGTGACGAAGGTGGTCAAGGGCGGCAAGAACCTGTCGTTTTCGGCCCTTGTTGTTGTCGGGGATCTGAACGGGATAGTTGGCTTCGGAACTGGCAAGGCGAAGGAAGTCCCGCAGGCGATTCGCAAAGCGATCGAAGCGGCGAAGCGAAATCTGATCCGGGTGCCGGTCAAGGGATCGACTTTACCCCATCCGATCATCGGCGTCTTTGGCGCGGGCCGCGTTCTGCTCAAGCCGGCCGTTGAAGGTACTGGCGTCATCGCTGGTGGTGCGGTGCGAGCCGTTCTCAATGCGGCAGGGGTGCGTGATGTGCTGACGAAATCGCTCGGCTCGAATAATCCGCACAACGTCATCCGAGCCACGTTCGAAGGCCTCAAGGGTCTGCGCAGCGCCGAGAGCGTCGCGAGGTTGCGCGGGCGCACAGTAGAGGAGTTATAAGCCATGGCGAAGAAGAGTCCAGCAACGGGTCAGGCGATGGTGCGCATTCAGTGGTATCGCAGCACGATCGCGGCACCAATGAGGCACAAAGTGATCGTCCGCAGTCTCGGTCTGACGAAGCTCAACCAGATTGTCGAGCGGCCGGACAATGCATCAACGCGCGGCACGGTCGCGAAGGTCCCACACCTGTTACGAATCGTGGAGGCATAGGGTGCTCGACGCCGAGACACCCGGGCAGGAGAGACGACGATGACTCTCGTCTCATCCAGAAGCGGGCGAACGGCAGGCATCTGTGATTGAAATATGGCTATTGGGTTGAACAATCTCAAACCGCCGGTAGGCTCTACTCACAAGAAGAAGAGGGTTGGGCGTGGCACGGGTTCGGGTCTTGGAAAGACGGCCGGTCGCGGCGACAAGGGGCAGAAATCGCGTTCAGGGTACTCGCAGAAGCGCGGGTTTGAAGGTGGTCAGATGCCGCTTCATCGGCGACTGCCAAAGCGCGGCTTTACCAACATCTTCAAGCGTGAATGGGCAGAAGTGAATCTTGCCGATCTCGAAAGGCTGTTCGAGGCGGGCACGACCGTCACCCCCGAAACGCTCGTCGAAAGCGGGCTGGTGCGGAAATCTCGCGTCAAGTCAATTGTTGTCCTTGGGCAGGGCGAATTGCAAAAGAAGCTAACCGTTACCGCGCATCGCTTTAGCGCGACGGCACGTCAGAAGATCGAGGCTGCGGGGGGCACGGCGGAAGTGATCGGCCAGCCCGTTGCTCTCTGAGACCAACTTCGACGGGTGCGGAATGCGGCCAGAGAGTAAGGCTCTCGATCCCCATTCCGCATTGCCCATTCTGAGATCCGAGTCCGAGAGGAGTCTATGCTCGAGTCGTTCTTGAATGCGGTCCGCAATCTCTGGGCAGTGGATGAGCTGCGCCGACGCGTCGTCTTTACGCTGTCGATGCTGGCCGTTTATCGCGCCGGTATCCACGTTCCGGTTCCGGGTATCGACCAGGAAGTTCTGAAGACGATCTGGGGAGACGCCGGCAATCTTTTCGGTGTGCTTGATCTCTTTTCGGGCGGCAATCTGCGGCGCATTTCCGTTTTTGCGCTCGGGATCATGCCATACATCACCGCTTCGATCATCCTTCAGCTCATGACTTCGGTCTATCCTTCGCTGAAGAAGATTCAGGAAGAAGGCGAACTCGGCCGCCGAAAGATCACGCAGTACACCCGCTATCTGACGGTAGTTCTGTGTCTGGTTCAGGGGACTGGAATTGCATATTGGCTGCAGAATCAGCCCGGTCTGGTGGTTGGTGGTGGGAGCTTGTCGTTTACGATTGTGGCAACGATCACGCTGCTCGCCGGGACGGTCTTTATCATGTGGGTCGGTGAACAGATCACCGAGCGCGGTATTGGCAACGGGATCAGCCTTTTGATCTTCTCTGGGATTGTCGTCGGAGTTCCCCGCGCAATCGAGCAGTTGTATCTGCAGGTCAAGGACCCGGGATCGGCGATCTTTGTACTGGTGTTGCTTGCCGTCATGGTGGCGATCACGGCCGGAATAGTCTTCTTTGAGCGCGGAACGCGGAAGGTGCCGACGAATCACACGCGGCGCATGGTTGGTCGCCAGGTGATGGCGACGCAGTCTTCGTTTCTCCCTCTGAAGGTCAATATTGCGGGGGTCATTCCGGTCATTTTCGCATCGTCGGTGCTGGCGATTCCCCAGACAATTGCGACCTTTGGTCAGTGGAGCTGGCTGCGCCGAGTGAACGACTGGCTTGGCGGTGGCCATCCGGTTTATGAGCTTCTCTTTGTCTCCGGGATCATTCTCTTCTCGTTCTTCTACGTCTCCATTGTCTTCAATGCCGACGAGGTTGCGGAGAATCTGCGAAAACAGGGCGCGTTTATTCCCGGTATCCGACCCGGAAAGCGGACGGCCGACTATCTCAACGGAATTCTGGTTCGATTGACGACGGTGGGCGCCATTTATCTGGCGGTGGTTTGTCTGATACCGCAATTGATGATCAGCGGCTTCAAGGTGCAGGTCATTCCATTCATCGGCGAGTCGATCTACAACGTCATCTCCGGGGTTCCCGGTTTGAGCTGGATTCCAACGGGTCTCGGAGTGTCGTTCTATTTTGGCGGTACCAGTCTGCTGATCGTTGTCGGTGTCGCGATGGACACGATTAGTCAGGTCGAGGCGCAATTGGTCATGCGCCATTACGATGGTTTCCTTGGTCCGCGTGGTGGGCGACTCCGTGGTCGACGGGCGACAAGCTAGCAGATTCTTAGCTACAGGGCGAGCTATGGGGAAGATCATTGTCATGGTGGGTGCGCCGGGTGCTGGAAAAGGCACGCAATCGCGTCTTCTCGCCGAGCACTTTGGTTACCCACAGATCTCGACTGGGGGGATTCTGCGGGATATGGCGCTCGCAGACACTCCGCTTGGCCGTGAGATAAGGGGGCTGCAGGCATCTGGGCTCCTGGTCAGCGACGATGTTCTCGGCGAACTCATCCTGGTGCGGACCTCACAGCCGGATTGTGAGCATGGCTATATCCTCGATGGATTCCCCCGGACCCTCAAACAGGCGCAATTGCTTGAGAGTCTCGCGCGGCAGGAGGACAAGGAAGTGGTCCTGGTGCGGGTTGTCGTTTCACACGAAGCTCTGCTGCAGCGGCTTGCGGGTAGGCGGACGTGCACGCAGTGTGGGGAGATCTACAACGTTTACTCGCGGCCACCTGAGCAGGCAGACAAATGTGATCTGGATGGGGCGCCACTGGCGCAGCGGACTGATGACAATCCGGAAGCGGTCAATACTCGACTGACGGCTTATGAAGAGTCGACGGCCCCATTGATCGACTACTACAGCAACAGTGGACGCCTGGTGCAGATTGATGGGGAACGCCCGGTGGATGAGGTCTATGACAGGTTGATTTCGGTGATTGATAGCAGCGAGAGCCGGGGTGTTCGGCGAAACTGAATTGGTATGGTGATTCGAAAGTCACGCAGCGAGATTGAGAAGATGCGGCGCGCCGGACAGATCGTGGCTGAGACTCTGCGCGCTCTGAGAGAGATGGTCGAGCCGGGTGTCTCAACCCGAGAGCTCGATGCGTACGCCGAGAGTAAGATACGGGGGGCTGGCGCGTACCCGACATTCAAGGGTTATCACGGTTATCCAGCATCGATCTGTGCTTCGGTCAATGATGAAGTGGTGCACGGCATACCGTCGGACCGAAAGCTGCGCGAAGGTGATCTGATCAAGATCGATTGTGGTGCGACGCTTGATGGGTATGTTGGGGACGCCGCGATCAGTGTTGCTGTCGGTAAGGTTTCTGAAGAGGTAGAGAAGTTGTCGGAGGCGACGCGGGAGTCGCTCCTTCGTGCAGTCGAGAAGATGGTCCCGGGTAACCGCCTTTACGATGTCTCGCACGCGGTGCAGGAGTATGTCGAGGCGCAGGGGTACTCGGTGGTACGCGACTATTGCGGTCACGGCATTGGACAGAGGATGCACGAAGACCCGCAGGTGCCGAATTACGGACGGCCCGGTACTGGGCCGGCGCTCAAGGAGGGCTGGGTGTTGGCGATCGAGCCGATGGTCAACCTCGGAGCACATCACGTCAGCGTCGATGCTGATGGTTGGACGGTGAGGACGCGTGATGGCTCATTCTCGTCGCATTATGAGCATACGATCGCGATCACCGAGGAAGGACCCGTCGTCTTGACTGCGCTGGAAGACGGCACGGTGAGACTCTGAAACTGAACGCGCAAGGTTTGCCTTGCAAAAACCTTTTATACGGTTATAATAGGCGTTTCGCAATTTTGCGGGAGAGAATCGCCTTCGAGACCGTGATCTATGTCGAAGGAAGACGCCATAGAGGTACAGGCGACGGTGCTGGAGACTCTGCCAAGTGCAATGTTCAGGGTCGAACTCGAGAACAAGCACCAGGTCTTAGCGCATATCTCGGGTCGGATGCGAAAGAATTTTATCAAGATTCTACCAGGGGACAGGGTGCTCGTTGAACTCTCACCCTACGATTTGACGAGGGGCCGAATCGTCTACCGATTCAAGTAAGCCTGAGTGGGTGAACAAAGGGCAGAAGAGCAGAAGAAGAGGGGGCAGTCATGAAAGTCAGGGCATCGGTCAAGAAGATCTGTGACAAGTGCAAGGTTATTCACCGGCGCGGGGTGGTTCGCGTCATTTGCGTGATCCCAAAGCATAAACAACGGCAAGGATAACAGGCCAAGAAAGAGAACCTCCCCTTTTTGCGCATGACTGCGGATAAGGGAATTGGCAAGGCAGTAGACAAGCGGGGTTCTGCCAAGAGGTTTGGAGGAAGTGTATGGCTCGTATCGCTGGCGTGGATCTCCCGCCGCAGAAGCGCGCAGAAATCGGTCTGACGTACATTTATGGGGTCGGCCGATCCCGTTCGAATCGGATATTGGCTGAGGCTCAGGTTGATGTTCACAAGAAGATACGGGAATTGAGCGAAGAAGAGCTCAGCCGCATCCGTGCGATTCTCGATCAGCAGGGCAATATCGAAGGTGACCTGCGCAAGCAGACTCAGCTTGATATCAAGCGACTGATGGACATCGGCTGCTATCGGGGTCTCCGTCATCGGCGCGGGTTGCCGGTGCGAGGTCAGCGAACGCACACCAATGCGCGGACCCGCAAGGGACCGAGGCGCGCGACGGTTGCGAAGAAGAAGGCTGCGGGCAAGAAGTAGAACGGTCAGCAAATAGAGAGCGCCGGGTGTCCTTTTTTGGCGCCGGGCTTTCGATAGCGAAATCATGGCAAAACAGCAAGCGACTGCAGGCAAGAAGAAGACGTTCAAGAAGCGCGAGAAGAAGATCGTGCCGCAGGGTGTGATCCACATCCAGGCGACCTTCAACAACACGCTGATCAGCATCACCGATCTACACGGAAATCTCGTAGCGCAATGCTCTTCTGGCGCAATGGGATTCCGCGGTTCCCGCAAAGGGACCCCGTTCGCGGCGCAGCAGGCGGCGGCAAAGGCTGCCAACGTCGCGCGCGATTCGGGGATGCGAATGTGTGAAGTGCGTGTCAAAGGACCAGGGTCCGGGCGCGAATCGGCGATTCGCGCAATCCAGTCAGCCGGCATCGACGTCAGGTTGATTCGGGATGTGACACCGATCCCGCATAACGGCTGCCGCCCGCCGAAACGCCGGCGAGTATAACTGGTCGGTCATTTGAGACTTGTGCTGTCATTAGACAGCGGGTCTGCAGACCGGAACAACATCGGATGGTGTCATGCCAGACGGTGCAACGCCAAAGGGTCTAACGCCCAAGGGTTGTAATGGAGGATAGAGTTGGCTAGAGATCGAGGCAAACAATGTCGCTTGTGCCGGCGTGAAGGCATGAAGCTGTTTCTCAAGGGCGAGAAGTGCTACAAGCCATCGTGCCCGATTGAGAAACGAGGCACCCAGCCGCCAGGGCAGCACGGGCACAACGTGCGTCGCGGGAAACTGATCGGGTACGGTGAGCAGCTTCGTGAAAAGCAGCGTGTCAAGCGCATCTACAATCTGCTGGAGGGACAGTTCCGCAACTACTTTGAAAAGGCTGCACAACAGAGGGGAGTGACTGGCGAGAACCTCCTCTTCATGCTTGAGCGCAGACTTGACAATGTCATCTATCGTCTCGGCTTCGCGATGTCGCGTCGGCAGGCGCGGCAACTGGTCGGACACGGCCACGTCAGCGTCAATGGGCGCAAGGTCGACATCCCCTCCTTCCAGGTCAAGGTCGGAGATGAGGTCTCGGTGCGCGACAAGAGCATTGGCAACGTGCATATCCAGGGAGCATTTCAAACTTCGGGCGGCCGCGGGCGGCCCGGATGGCTTGAGATTGCCAGCCCGGAAAAACTGGTTGCTCGTGTGGTCGGCCAGCCGCGGCGTGAAGACATCGATCAGAATATCAACGAGCAGTTGATCGTCGAGTTGTACAGCAAGTAGTCACCAGCAAGGGCGAGGGCCCCAACGGACTATGTGCGGTGCGCCGTCGCATCTTTGCTGTCGAAGCACCGCCTTGGATCTGTAAGGGAGTGGGAGAACAGATGGAAGCGACCATGTGGACGGGATTCCAAAAGCCAAAGCGTCTGTCGTACGAGTCAGAGACGATGACAGAGCGCTATGGCCAGTTTTATGCTCAGCCATTCGAACGTGGCTTTGGAACAACAATCGGAAACAGCCTGCGGCGCGCGCTGCTCTCCTCAATCGAGGGTGCGGCGATCACAGCCGTTCGTATCGAAGGAGTGTTGCACGAGTTTTCCTCGATCCCCGGGGTGGTCGAGGATGCAACTGATATCATCCTTAATCTCAAGCAAATCCCTTTTAAGCTGCACACCAACGAGCCAAAGACACTGCGCATCTCGAGGTCTGAGCCTGGACAGTTGCGATCTGGGGACATCGAGCTCGATTCCGATATCGAGGTGCTCGATCCAAATGTCCACCTCGCGACTGTCAGCGAAGGCGGCAACCTGAGCATCGAGATGCGACTCAAGAAGGGTCGCGGGTATATTCCTGCCGACCGTAACTTCGATGACGATCTCCCGGTCGGGTACATTCCGGTCGATTCGGTACATTCGCCGGTCAAGAAAGTCAACTTTCACGTCGAAGCCGCTCGTCTCGGACAGGACACCGATTACGACAAACTGACACTCGAAGTCTGGACCAACGGCAGCGTCTCTCCAGAACGGGCCATCGGACTTGCCGCGAAGCTGATCAAGGATCATATGACGATCTTTATCAACTTCGAAGAGGACGTCCAGGAGCCAGTTGAAACTCCTTCGACACGCTCGTCATCGGCCTTCAATGAGCATCTTGAACGGTCCGTGGATGAACTCGAACTCTCAGTTCGCGCTTACAATTGCCTGAAAAATTCCGATATCAAGTCGATTCGAGATCTGGTGCAGAAGAGCGAGAATGAGATGCTCAAGACAAAGAACTTCGGCCGCAAATCGCTCAACGAGATCAAGGATATCCTCAATTCCATGGGCCTCGGCCTCGGAATGAAGCTCGACGAGCAGGGTAATCTCATCCACGCTGCCGGACAGGACTGAACGTCAGCCGCGCGAGAGAACGCTATTTAGGAATATTGCTATGAGACATCTGGTTGCACATCGAAAGTTAGGTCGCACTTCATCCCACCGGCGCGCTTTGTTGCGCAATCTGTGCACCTCCTTCATTCTCAACGAACGAATCGTGACAACGCTCCCGAAGGCGAAAGAACTACGGCCGTTCGCAGAGCGCGCTGTGACCCTCGGCAGAAAGGCGCGTCAAGCGCGCGAAGCCAATCAGGCTGAAGCCGCAGTGCATGCAATCCGACTTGCCGCTGGATACTTCTTTGCAGGTAACGCGGGCTCTGAGAGTAAGCAGCACGTCCAGGGCGCTGAACGCACCGCCGGTGTTGCTGCCCTCAAGAAGCTGACGACGGAACTCGCGGAACGGTTCTCCGAGAGGCCAGGCGGGTACACGCGCATTTACAAACTAGGCCGGCGCAAGGGCGATGGCGCTGAGATGGCGTTGATCGAGTTTATTGGTAGCGAGACCCGAAAGGTCGTTGAGGAGAAGGCCGAAAAAGATAAAAAGCCGGGAAAGAAAGAGACAAAAGAAGGAAAAGAGAAGAAGTAGGTGATTGGGAGAGGCTCTCTCGCACACCTCGAAGTCAGCCTCAGCCGTGCGATCCATGACACGGTTGAGGCTTTCGCTTTGTAAGTACGGCGCGGCCGCACAACGAAGAAGAAGAAACAACGGAATAGACGGAAGCAAACGGAACCAACGGAAAGAGCTTGTTTTGGATTTGCTCTGTCGCTTCCAATGATTGCTTTTTCGTTAGCCAGGGTCCTTATGAATAAGACTGAGCGAAAGACAAAAGCGACTCCAGTTCCCATTGAGAGTGACGAGGAGAAACGCGGGAACGGACCTGAAACTGAAGGCGCCGAGCCGAAGACCGAGGATCCAATCGCAGACGAGCTCCTTGGACTTGACCAGATCAAGGAACTGATTGAACTGGTCGCGGCCCGGGACTTCAATGAGTTTGAGCTTGAGCGCGGAAGATTTCGCCTTCGGTTGCGGCGCGGAGTCCGCGTCACCGATGCTCCAGTGCCTGATGCGCCGGCAGTTGGGGCGGTCGCAGCAAGCGCTGCAACATCATCAGCAACCGTTGCGCCGACTCCTGAAGAGGTTCTGCATATCGTTAGCTCGCCGATCGTCGGCACCTACTACAGCGCCGCGTCGCCTGCTTCTGAACAGTTCGTCAGGATCGGCGATCCGGTTCAGTCAGGTCAGACGCTCTGCATCATCGAGGCCATGAAGCTCATGAATGAGATTCAATCCGACGCAAGCGGAATATTGGCAAGGATCTTTGTCGAGAACGGTCAGCCGGTAGAGTTCGGCCAGCCGCTCTTTGGGATCAGGATCGGGTAAGTGCCTGTCTTCACGGTCGGGACGATGACGGCAGAAGTCTAAAGACACCCCGCTACCACGGGAGCACCGGCAACAGCAGAGTGGCGAGCCCAGGAATGTTCAAGAAGATTCTTATCGCGAATCGTGGGGAGATCGCGTGTCGCATTATCTGGGCGTGCAAGGAACTCGACATCAGGACGGTAGCTGTCCACTCGGAAGCTGATCGCGATGCCCTGCACGTTCGCTACGCCGATGAAGCGGTCTGCATCGGCCCGGCCCCTTCTGCACAGAGCTATCTCAATATCCCACAGATCATCAGCGCCGCCGAGATTACCAACGTCGATGCGATCCATCCAGGCTATGGATTCCTTTCCGAGAATCCCTACTTTGCCGAGGTCTGCGAAGCGTGCAACGTTACTTTCATCGGCCCGTCGCCGCGAGTCATCCGGCTCATGGGCGACAAGGCAACGGCGCGCAAGACAATGCAGGAAGCTGGTGTCCCGGTTACCCCCGGTAGCGAGGGCCTCGTTGATGACGAGGAAACGGCGCTCAAGGAGGCCAGTCGGCTTGGCTATCCAGTGCTGATCAAGGCGACCGCCGGCGGCGGCGGACGGGGGATGCGCATCGCGCGCAACCCTGGCGAGCTGGTCAATGCATACCTCACGGCGCGCGCGGAGGCTGAGGCCGCCTTCAAGAACAGCGGCGTCTACCTCGAGCGCTACATCGAACGTCCTCGTCATATCGAGATTCAGGTGCTCGCCGACTCCTACGGCAACGTCATTCATCTTGGTGAGCGCGAGTGCTCAATTCAGCGGAGACATCAAAAGCTGATCGAGGAGTCTCCGTCACCAGCGGTCAGCTGGGAGCTGCGGCAGGAGATGGGGAATGTCGCCGTCAAGGCCTGCCAGGAGGTTGGGTACAGCAACGCAGGTACGATCGAGTTCCTGCTCGACGAAAGCGGCAACTTCTATTTCATGGAGATGAATACCCGCATTCAGGTCGAACATCCGGTGACAGAGATGGTGACTGTTTCTGACCTGGTTGCGGCGCAGATCCGAATCGCTGCGGGCGAGCCGCTCAACCTTTCGCAGGAGGAATTGATCTTCGTCGGCCACGCGATCGAGTGTCGGATCAACGCTGAGGACCCCGAGACGTTTACACCGAGCGCGGGTCGCATTACGACGCTCAATCTACCAAACGGCCCAGGCGTCCGCGTCGATACTGCAATTTATTCCGGTTACTTTGTCCCTCCTTACTACGATTCGTTGATTGCCAAGTTGGTCGTCCACGCGCGCACACGCGAGAGGGCGATTGCGCGCATGAAACGCGCACTTGGTGCAATGGTCGTCGAGGGAATCAAGACGACCATTCCCCTCCATCAGAAAATCCTCAATGAGCGTGACTTTGTCGAAGGCAATCTCTCGACATGGTTCATGGATCGGTTCGCCAAATAGATTCTGGATTTTGGATTAGTGAGAAGAGAGATAACGGAACAGACGGAATACACGGAATTGACCGAAAGGGCAAAACGCTCTATCTTCTGTTTGTTCCGTGTATTCCGTCTGTTCCGTTATCTCTCTTCTCACTAATCCAAAATCAACCAGACGAGGCCGCGGATCATGAATATCTCATCTCTTCTTCGCACAAAATCCGTCGAGCAGATTCAGAGCGATGCCCACCTCGGCCTCAGTGACGCAGAGGGAGACCGCCCCCAGTTGAGGAAGACCCTTGGCGTCGTGGATCTGACTTCGCTTGGGATCGCGGCGATCATCGGTGCGGGGATTTTCTCGACGATCGGTAATGCAGCGTTTAGTGGTGGTCCGGCTGTCGCACTTCTCTTTGTCTTTACCGCAATCGCCTGTACTTTCGCCGCGCTGTGTTACGCCGAGTTCGCGTCGATGATTCCGGTTGCGGGCTCGGCCTATACCTATGCTTATGCGTCCTTCGGTGAACTCGTTGCCTGGATCATCGGATGGGACCTGCTCATGGAGTATGCGATCGGCAACATCGCAGTGGCGATCTCGTGGAGCGACTACTTTACCGGCCTCATGGCCGGTTACGGCATCAAGATCCCCGAGTATCTGACCATGGATTTTCTGAGCGCCTCGCGCGGGCACGATAAGGTCAGCGCGCTGATTGCCTCCGGAAGCGGTCTCGGGCAGATCGCAGGTATGGACGGCATGTCCGGTGCGTATAACGCCTATCTCGCGTGGACCAAAGCGCCCCTCATCGGCGGGATTCATCTCGTCTGCGATCTACCGGCCCTGGCCATTGTCTTTATCATCACCGGCCTGGTCTATGTCGGCATTCAGGAATCGAAGCGCGCTTCGAACATCATGGTGGCGATCAAGCTCAGTGTTATCTTCCTCGTCATCGTCCTTGGTTCCTTCTATGTCAAGCCCGAGAACTGGAGTCCTTTTGCTCCCAACGGTGTTTCAGGTGTCCTCAAGGGCGTCTCAGCGGTCTTTTTCGCTTACATCGGATTTGATGCCATCTCGACGACGGCCGAGGAGTGCAAGGACCCGCAGCGTGATCTCCCGCGCGGGATGATGTACGCACTGATCATCTGCACCGTTCTCTATGTCCTGATCGCGTTGATTCTCACCGGGATGGTCAATCATAAGAGCCTTGCTGTTGGCGATCCGCTGGCCTACGTCTTTGGACCGGAGGGAGCCAACATTCCCTGGGTCTCCGGGATCATCGCCATCAGTGCGGTGATCGCGATGGCAACTGTTTTGCTGGTTTTCCAACTGGGACAACCACGCATCTGGATGGC
>JANNRD010000737.1:0-3504 GCA_031401095.1 Acidobacteriota bacterium | reverse complement strand
CAGAAGTTTGAATCTCATAGATCGATTGCTTTCAAGTCCCAGGTCATGAACCACAGAGCCACAGAGCCACAGAGGAAGCACAGAGGAGAAATATGAAGGCTGGAGAGTGGCCCGACAACCCCTCTTGTTCTTCTCTGTGCTTCCTCTGTGGCTCTGTGCCTCTGTGGTTCATGACCTGGGACTTGAAAGCAATCGATCTATGAGATTCAAACTTCTGTTCCTCACGGTTCTCATCCTTTCCGGTCTGACGGCGATTGCGGGTCGGCAGGAAGCTGGTTCGATCTCGCCCGATGTCAATCAGGCACTCGATCATATTTCCGCTGACTCGCTCCGTGGCCATCTCTCATTCATCAGCTCTGATCTGCTTGAAGGGAGGGCGACACCCTCTCCAGGCCTGGATATCGCCGCTGAGTACATCGCGGCGCAGTTTCGCCGTGCCGGTCTCGAGCCCGTCGGGGACGATGGCTACTTCCAGACCGCCAACTGGAAGCTTGCCGAGACACCCGCAGATGGGTTCGTCCTGAAGCTGAAGAATGGAGGCGAGACGATCAGCCTCACTCCGCGACAGATCTCCGCCCTCAGCGACAAGAGCGTCTCGATCGAGGACGCCGTGCTGGTCAAGGCGAGCGTTGAAGACCTCACGTCGGATGCTGCAAAGGTGGCTGGCAAGGTGGTCATCATCGAAGCCGTCGGGGCAACACCGAACGAGCTGGCTCGCAAGTTGTCGCTGCTCAACCCGGCAGTCGCATTGATTGTTGACCGATCGACGTCGGCTGGGCGCGGCTTGGCAGCCCCCCGCCTGATCGATCCCGAGAACATTCGCGCTGCGGGAGGGGCCCCCTTTCCGTTGATGATGATCCTCCACGAGAAGCGGGTGGGTGCTCTCTATGACGCTCTGCCATCGGGTGAAACGGCGGCAAGGGTTGATTTGACCGTGCCTTCGCGGGTCGAGAGACCGGTTAAGTTGAGAAACGTCATTGCGCTTCTGCGAGGGAGCGATCCGGTTTTGAAGGAGACGTACGTTCTTGTCACTGCCCACTACGATCACGTGGGAGTCCGACCAGATATGGCGGGTGACAATATTTTCAATGGAGCAAACGACGACGGCAGCGGTACGGTCTCAGTCATCGAGATTGCTTCGGCCTTAACCAAGCTCAAGCATCGGCCGAAGCGCAGTCTCGTGTTCATGACGGTTTTTGGAGAAGAGCGCGGTCTGCTTGGATCGAGGTACTATGGTCGCCATCCCGTCTTTCCGCTTGCAAAGACGATCGCCGACATCAATCTCGAGCAGGTTGGGAGGACCGATAGTAGCGAGGGCTCGCAGGTTGGTCGGGCGACGCTGACGGGCTTCGATTTCTCGGATTTGGGGCCGACCTTCAAGCGGGCAGGGGAGTTGACTGGCGTCGAGGTCTACAAACACGAGCAGAATAGTGACTCTTTTTTCGGCAGGAGCGACAACCAGGCGCTGGCGGACGCTGGCATACCGGCGCATACCCTTTGTGTGGCTTTTGTTTACCCCGATTACCACAAGGTCGGCGATCATTGGGACAAGGTGGACTACGCCAACCTGGCGCGAACGGATCGAATGGTGGCACTTGCGCTTTGGATGATGGCGACAAGCGAGACGGCGCCGAAGTGGAATGAGGCTAACCCAAAGACGGCGCGGTACGTCGAGGCTTGGAAGAAGCTTCAGGGACTGTGAGTTGGGAGCCAAGACTTCGGAAAAAAAAGACTTGCCATACTTTTGGAACGTGGGCTATACTCGCGTCGCCTTATCGGGTTGGCATTCGAGAATCAGGAATTTACGCGTCTTGGCCTGAAGCTGGACGCGAGCAGTTCTGGACGGCAAGAACTGAGTGGAGTAGGCAGTAATACTGATTTGACACGTCATCCCCGAACCCGATAAAAGTGGCAGATAATTGACGGAGAGATTCACCTTGAGAATTCAGTCGAGGAGGTTCGGTGGGCCTGCGGGGGCCGTGGTTTTGCACCCGTCGCGCAGTTGCTGCGTGGGGTCCGCCTCGTATTCAACATCTCTTCAACTACATCCGATTCGAACAGCAATCTTTACACGGCGGCCTTAATCTCCCTCACTGGAGATGAGTGCTGCCGGATTCGTACGTGCATATTCGATTTGTTTGGTCTTGACGTGCCGCTACCTCGCAATTGACGCGGTCCGTGCCTGTCGCTGAGACCTAATGACATGTTCAAAGGAAAGGAACACGCAATGCGCCGCCCCCACCTGTCAGGTAATCGTAGAAATGTCATCACTCTCACCCTGCTCGCCGGGTTGATGCTCAGCGTCGGGTTTTTGATCGCACCGATGCCATCAGTCTCAGCAGCGCGCCAGGCGCTCACCGCACGGCTCAGTAGCAACCGAACCGCGCAGAAGCTCGTCGCCATTGCGCCCGCTCCCGTCCGCAAGATGGTGAAGAACCAGATATCTGATCTGAGGACTGCGGCGGCATGGCTGGGGAACCCAGGCAACTCGATGGCCAGCACAGGTGCGGTCACGACGGCGCCGACGATGGCATCGATTACGTTTGACGGTAGCCCGGGAACGGGAGCACCACCGGCGACGTTGGGGCCATATACGATGACTCCGTTCCCAGACGATACTCGCGCTGTCGGCATACAGGTTACGGATGCCCCGGCTCCAACGCCGCCCCTGCCCGGGGGCAGCGTCCTCGGGTTTAGTACAAGCGTGAGGCATTCTGAGGTTCCAGCTGGTGGCTGGGCGACGTGGAGTCACGGGTATGCGAGCGACGTTTATCCTGTCGGCCAGTTCTCATTCACTCCCACAGTAACTTTGTTGATGCCGGCTTTTACAGGAGCATTCTACTTCTACGCGGAACCGGACTCGGGGACATTTTCAGTCACGGCTACCGCCGATGACGGAACGACTTCAGGCCCAATCGCCGTTGTTGCGGCTTCCGGAGCAACATATTTCGGCTTCTACACCGATGGCGGCGTTTCGCTCACCTCCATCGCTGTGTCTTGCCCGACTTGCGCCCCAAGTGGATTTGGCAATTTCTTCGCCGTTGGCGAGTTTGGCATTGCGACTTTGCCCCGCTACGCAGACCTGCAGCTAACCAAGACGGCGAGTCCGGCGTCTGTCGTGGCGGGCGGAGTGGGAGCAGCCGGACAGATCGCGTACACGACCAACTATCGAAACCTCGGGATCGATACGGCGCTCCTAACGGTGATCACCGACAACATTCCCGCTGGAACGACTCCTGTGGGGACGATCACCGCCACCGGGCTTTCATGCAATGGCGCGGCGCCGACTGCGGGTGTGCAGATCAACTGTACCCCAAACGCTGGGGCATTCGGGGCCAATCCTGCCGGCGTGTTGCCGGTCGGTGCGAGCGGAACTATCACATTTACGCTCGCGGTGCCGGCGGGATATCCGCTCAACTCAGTGACCAATTCGGCAACGATTACGTCGAATACACCTGACGGGAATGTCTCGAGCAACACTGCATCGACCATCACACAAGTCAC
>JANNRD010000736.1:0-2251 GCA_031401095.1 Acidobacteriota bacterium | reverse complement strand
GACCTCGGCTCCGAGCTCGCGCGCTCGATCGAGCAGAATCGCATCCAACCGCACCCGTGTCAGTCCAAACGCCGGGGATTCGGCTCCCGCAAACCAACGCACCGGAATCTTAACCCTGCGGCCGTCGGGTGCGATCAGGTCCATCCTGCGAATCGGCTGAGCGCCGGCATCTCGAATACGATCAAGAACACCAAGCCGCCCAAATATGGCCGCACATTCCGGGCTGATAAACTCGCCACACAGTCTACCCCGCGGGAAGTGGCTCTGCTCGAGCAGCAGGACCCGCCGCCCTCGAGACGCCATCAGACCGGCGGCAGTTGCGCCGGCCGGACCACCACCAATAACGATCGCGTCGAAAATATCCACGTTGTGATATCAAATGGAAAGGATCGCCCGATTAAAGGAGGATCTCTTTGGCCCCAAGCCTCCGAGCGATCTCCTCGGCCTGTTGCGCAAGCCCCGGTGGCATCTTGATCGCGACCAGAAAGCCGTCACGATTGAGTTGGGTCCAGTCGGGCACGGTCGTCGCGGATTTCGGTCGTGGCAGAAGGGACGTCGCAACCGCTCCGATAGCTGCACCAAGCACGGCCCCAGTGATGGCCGAGGCAAGGGCGTGCGCAAACATCCCGTCGACAAATCCCAAACTGAGCAGGCTGGCACTGTAGAGGAGTACCCCGATCAAAAAGACCACGAAGCTCCCGATGATGGCGCCCGTGACCGCGTGCCGCGCAGTCGGGGAGACCGATGAGGATTTCAAGGTTGAGGATGGTCTCGCCGCCTTAATGTCCGAGGCGACCGTCGCCGCCTCGTTCAGTTCGACACGCACTATCGTCGCTTCCCTGGTATCGATACCAAGCGCCCCCAGGCGGTCCAACAATTCTCCGGTGCGCTCCTCCCGTTCGTAGAGCGCTACCATCCAGAGGTGTTCCTGTCGCCTCACGCCTTGCTCTTTATCTCCGGCCATCGCCCGCTATTCTAGCACCCGCTTCTGCTATAATCACCAACGTCCCGGTGCAGGTTTGCTCGTGAGACATCTTTTCCCTCTGCCCGGTACAGGGAGTCTATCCGAGGAGTGGCTATGCGAAAGTCAATCAGTTGGACGATTGCGCTGAGTCTGATTCTGGCAACGAGTATTGGAGCTGGTGCGACAAGACCTCCAGGCGTGGGCCCAAACGCATCGGTTGAATCTCTGCTGGCGCTACTGCCCGATTCGGATGTTGTCGCGGTCATCGACATGCCGCGAGCAGCGCGCGAGTTGCTGCCGCTGCTGAAGATGATCGACCTTGCCGGAATCTCGAAGCTCGCGGCCGATTTCGAGGAGTTTGCGGCGCTCGCCGCGCTCGATCCCGCCAAGATCAGCTCGGCTGTTCTTGCCGTCAAAATGGAGGGTCTCAAAGTTCGAGGCGGCGTACTCATCGTCGAGGGAATCGAACTAGACTCAAAGGCGATGGAAGCGGCGGCATCAACAAAGCGATGGAAGTTTCAGACGGTCGATCAACAGGTGAGGCCGATTTATCGCATTGAGCGACCCGCACCCGCGGCGGACCCCGCGGCTACCGCAAAGTCCGATGAGCTCTTCTTTGCCGCGCTTGGTTCCAAACGAGCAGTCGCCGGCGACATCGCAAGTGTCAAAAACGTCCTCCGCAATCTGCCAGACACGTCGGCTATCGCGCCGCCCGCTCCGAATGTGACATTGCAGGCCGCGCTCAAACAGGCAAATCCATCTAGTCTCGCCAGATTCGCCTTGGCGCTTCCAGCGGACCTGCGCCAGCTCCTTGATGGACAGGGCGACCTCTTCAAACAACTGGCTGCGGTCAAAGTGATCTTTGGGACCTTGGACATGACCAGCGACAAGAGTGCCGCGATCAAGGCCATGTTGAGCACGAACTCCAGGGACGAGGCGACTCAGATGGAGGCGAGTCTGAAGAGTCTGGTGGCTCTCGGAAAGTCGTTTCTTGGCGGTGACCAGATCGCTCAGCTCCTTGATCAAGTACAAATCGGGGTACAGGAGAGCGACGTCTCGCTCTCGCTGGTCATCCCCAAGGCTCTGCTCGATCAGTTGACCAAATCGCCTTCGCCACCAAAGTAGGAGTCAACGAAACAGCAGCAAGAGGCCCGGTCCGCGAGACTTGTTCTCGTTAAGGACCGGGCCTTTTTCTTTGCTGTTTCGGGACCCGAGGCTTGGCCATCCGCTCGCTTCTACTGGCTTCCGTTCATGAAAGCATCGATCCGATCCTGATAGACTTTGATG
>JANNRD010000735.1:0-5182 GCA_031401095.1 Acidobacteriota bacterium | reverse complement strand
CTTGAGGAATTCCGCGGAGGGAATTGGTTCGAGAAGGGGCACGATCACTCGAAAGCGATCAGCGGCTCGATGATGGTCAGCCGTCACTCGCCGGTGGCTGTGCGTCGTGTGCGCCAGAAACAGGATTCGCTGGTCGAACCAAACATCAAGATCGTCGGGCCACGCAGCGTTGGCGTCGTAGTCTAGAATCAAAATCGAAAGTTCGGTGACATTGACGCGAGACCGCTTCGCAGGGTGAAAGGTCGCCGGACTGAATGCAGGTCCGTCCTTTTCGGCTCGGATGAGTGGTGAAGCCATTCGCCTGAGAAGGTCCTCCACCGAGATCAATCGGTGCTTCGGCTCGTTGTCTCTCTTGTTGCGGAACTCTGATACACGGAACCGCATCGTCGCAGTGGTGACCTTGATGACGGAATCGTTCCCTGGTTGAATATTGTCGAGGTGGTATTCCTCCATTTCAGTCCACCCCCTTGTTCGTTGCGTCACTTATCAGGCGGCGCACCTCTACCATCTTGATCAGGCGTCGCGAGCCAAGTTTGACGGACTTGATCTTCCCTTCGCACACCCACTTTCGTATCGTCCAGACGCTCAATCCGAGCAAACCGGCAACCGTTTCAAGTCCTAAGAGCTGATCGTCTTCAAGAGACGGTCGATTCTGATTCGTGATCATCTTCATAACTCCACCTTTCCGTTTGCGTAGTTTCTGCCAATCTGGTACAACTCTTTACAAGTAACCATACGCTTAGGTTTGTGGGCATGTCACGACCTGAAATTGAGCTAGAAACGTTACAAGATGAGGCAGCCGTCATGGTTGATGGAAAGAAGCTGAGAGAGTGTCCTGCACCGCTAGCGCGAATGCTATCGATCGCTCGTTCGTACGAGCGTGAGAGCGTTGAGGAAACGATACCGGCGTCTCTCTGGGTCGAAAACGCTGGCCGGTTGTTTGTCAAACAACGAGACGCAGGCCGCTACCGCCCAGAAATCCACCTCCTAAACTACCTCTGGGACCTGGATGACTGGATTGAGTCGCTACCCCAAGATATTCGCGACTGGATCCGGGAAGAGACCGGTCCGTTTCCTGAAAATCCTATCTTGTTGGGGCACGCCACGAGACCGGAGGATACTGAAGCGAATCCGGAGTCGGATGAAGAGAAGGACGCCGGCAAGCGAGACCAAACGCCCAACACAGAGGCGCCTGAGCCGCGACGCATCTTCACGCAGGAATATCCGACGGCGATGCAGCGCATGAAGGCAAGTACCACCGAAGACTCCGCGAGTCCTGATGCAGTAGGCGAGTGGCGGGAGAGACTTGTCTTTCGCGTAGTTTTGCTACGGCGTGCCTGTCGAATAATCCAGGAATTAATTGAGAAGCGCCACGCGAGCGTGGCGGCTGGTTGGGATATCTCGAGCGGATACGAGCCCGACTGGAAGGGTGTGCTGCGTTTAGTGATTCCGGAGCCCGAGAAATACTTGCAGCAAGTTTTCGTGGGAGCCGAGGTGGAGAGGGTCAGACGATGTGTCGTGTGCGGCGACATCTTCTGGGCTGGCCGACTTGATCAGTCAGCTTGCTCGGGGAAATGCGCCACGTCGCATCGCGTCAGAACGCATAGGAAGAAAAAAGGGGGAAGATCATGAAGAGAATTGAGGATGGTATCTTTGGGAGGAAGGACCGGCGGGGCTACTACATCAGTTTCATCAATGCTATGGGGAAGCGGGTGAAACGCAAAGTCCATGCGGAAAACGTCACGCAAGCTCGCAACATTCGTAATGCCGAATTGGCGAGAGTCGAGCAGGCGAAGGCCCTCGGTTTTACACCCGCAGGTGATGAGACCTTCTGTGATGCCGCCGACCGCTTCTTGCACTACCAGCGCGTTCGACTCACCGAGAGATCGTTCGACAGGGAGCTAGGAATCGTTGAGAAGCACCTCAAGCCATTCTTTCGTGGGCTGAAGCTCTCGGCGGTGCGTCGCGCCGAGATTCAACGCTACATCACGAAGCGGTCGGGTTCGGTTGGTGCCAATTCAGTGATAAAAGAAATCAACGTCATCAAGCACCTGATGAGGCTGGCGGTTGAGTGGGAACTGATTCCCCTGAATCCGGCGCAGGGCATCAAGCCACCGAAGACGCCCCCAGGCCGTGTGCGATACCTTGAGCCATCGCAGTTGCGAGTCTTGCTCGAATCCGCTGTCGATTGGCTCCGTCCTATCATCGCAATAGCTGTAGTGACCGGGATGCGTCGAGGGGAAATTGTGGAGCTGCGATGGATCCATGTCGATCTGAGTGGTGGGCGCATCTGTCTCCCGCAAACCAAGAATGGCGAGGTGCGCATCGTCTATCTCAACGCTAATGCGCGAATGGTAATTCAGTCCCTTCCGCCCGGTCTACCTATGACAAAAGTCTTTGGCGAGATAACGCCCGGGCAAGTCACGGCCGCGTTCGTACGACTGTGTCGCGAGCTTAGGCTCAAGGACTTCAGGTTTCACGATCTACGACACACTGCCGCGAGCTGGCTGCGAATGGCGGGTGCTGATATTCACACCGTTGCGCAGATTCTCGGGCACAAAGATCTGCGAATGGCGGCACGGTACCAACATCTAAGCCCGGCTTACCTCTCTGAGGCTGTCGGCAAGCTCGATGGTGTTTTTGGAGATATTTCTCTTATTGGAGATGAGAAATTGCGTCCCCGTAGCGTCCCCGCACTCGTAGGAGCAATCGACGAGATGGCGGTAAGTGCTTGAAAATAAAAGGCGTCCCGTACGGGATTTGAACCCGTGTCGCCGCCGTGAAAGGGCGGTGTCCTGGACCGGGCTAGACGAACGGGACGCAATCGCGTGCAGCCAAAGTAGTCCGCTCCCTGGCTGCACGAACTAGGCAGTCTACCGGCCAGAACAACTAACGTCAAGTTGAAGTGCGGACTGACTTCCGGGCGTGTGACGGTGCCGGCTTCGCAACCTCAATCCGGCGCACCTCGAACCTGACCTCAATGCGCGAGCCGAGGCGATTGAGGATGGAAATAAGCCGGTCCACGGTGAACCTCCCAAGGTCCGCATGACGGATGCGCGAGAAGTCAGCTACCGCAATGCCCGTGCGCTCTCTCGCCGCACGCACTGTGAGCCGTTCCCTGTCCAGCGTCTTGATGATCTCAGCGGCAAGGATCGCCTTGAATTGCTCCGCGTCCGGATTCTCGCGCTTCAAGTCGTGGAATACGTTACCGGTGCCCCGTACCACTTCCAATCGCTCTCTCACTGCAGCATCTCCTTGAGTCGCCTCAACCGGTCCTTGATGAGTCTGCCTTGCCACCTTCTGCCGCGATCGTCAGCGCCGCCAAGCACAGCGTCCGCGCGCGTTCGGGGAACTTCTCAAATTCCTTAAGCGCCGACTTGATCCACGAGACGGGCCGTGTTGTCCGAGTCATCTCGGCCCCTGCCCCCTTTGCTTGCAGATTTCACGAGCGGTGGCGAACTCGCGGGTCAGCTGCATATTGTCATATCTGACAACACCGGTCAAGAATCGACGCCGTCTGGTCGAGAGCCCTCAAAGCGTTGCGAGCTTTGGCGACCTGCTCCGCTAAAGCTATAATCTCCACCTCATGAAGAAGTCCTTCGAGTTTACCCAGCAACAGATCGAAGCCGACCTCCGAGCCCAGGTGAGTCGTGTCTTTCACGAAGCGCGCTCCTCGATCACGCAGTTCATCCTCCCCAACACCGAGATCAAATCGCCAACCATTGAAGAAACCACCTCCAGCCCCCTCGCGGTCATGATGCGCGATGTACTCGATCACGCCGCCGGAGTCCGCGAAGTCATCGACGTTTTTGACACCTGCAAACATCTGCTCCGAATCCAGCACAGCAAGAGCCTTAGTCAGGAGGGAGAAGTCCCGGCCAATTTCTGGACCACTCCGGTTGGCGCGGCCATTCACGAGTGTTCAGGCACCTTCACTGGAATAAGTGATGATGCTCAGTTGAGCGAGCCGGAGGCAGCGCGATTCCTTGGCGTCGGTCAGCTAACCCTGCTCAGCTACTGTCAGAGCGGTTCTCTGCGGTCGCAACGAAGGGTCGGCCATCGGTTCCTTTTCACCGTCACCCAGCTTCGCGACTTCCGCAAAGTGAAGTATGGCTACAAAGGCAACTGATGACGAGCTCAGCCTGCAAGTTCAAGAAGGGTTATCTCGGGTGGGCATCCGTAGCGAAGTGGAACGACCACTGTACCTAGTCCGCGATTGACGTAAAGATGGGTGTCACCGAGTTGCGAGTGGCCCCTCATGAAGCGGCGACTCGGCCTTCGCAACCAACGCGCCGCGGGTTGATCGTCTCTTCCGACAAGCAACCGCCAATTGATCTGTCCGCCGTGGGTATGCCCCGAGAGCACGAGATCGACTCCTGCGCGGGCGGCCTCGCGGATGATGGCTGGGTTGTGGCAAAGAAGAATTCGCACCTCGCCACGATCGGTTTGAGCAAGCGCGGCCGGGAGATCATTCCGCTCGACCATCAAGTCATCGACTCCCGCGAGCCACATTCGCGATCCACCGCGTTCGAGGGTGACACTCTCATTGGAGAGCACGCGAATCCCCTGGTCGACGAGAGCGGAACCCATCATCTCACCATCCGTCCAATGGTCGTGATTGCCAAGAACAGCGAAGACTCCACCCGTCGCGCGCAGCGTCCCAAGAGCGCGAGCGCAGCCGGGGATGTAATCTCGCGAATGTGAAATATAGTCCCCAGTCAGAACGATAATGTCGGGTTGAAGTGCGTTAGCTCGGCGGCAGGCCTCGACGATGTTCGCCTCGCCGAGGAATGAGCTGTGATGGACGTCGGAAATCTGGACAATGCGGAAGCCACGAAAGTGGCTCGGAAGTCGCTTGATCCTGATCGGGTGATGCGTAACCTCTACCTGGTAGGCCTCGATCGAAGCGGCTTGCAGCATTGCTGCGAGCGTACGACGCGCTCGGGGCTGACGCGCTCGCGCAGCAATCCGGGAAAGGACAGTGTTTTTCATCCAGCTCAGCTCCTCTGGGCACCCGCCGAAGCTCTGTCGGCTTCGCTCGTTCCAAGCAAGGGAACGGAGGCAGATTATACGCGGCTCAATCTGGATGGGCAAGCGGCCGTTCTCAGCCAGACTGAGCAGTAACTGAAGGTGAATCGGCTCTTGGCGGAGGCGGCCGAGCTGGGGCTCAGCGTTCCCAGGG
>JANNRD010000734.1:0-5859 GCA_031401095.1 Acidobacteriota bacterium | reverse complement strand
GTTGTGCCCATACGCTTCGCCACGGCGTCCTGCGTCAGACCTGCGCGAGCACGCGCCTTGAGCATTTGGCTTGCGACCCGATACTCAAGCTCAAGCGCCTCGTAAGCCTCGGAAAAACCCCTGCGAGTTTTAGCCTTGACCAGAAACTCTTTGTGATCGTGCACAACCGGTTTGTACTTGAGATTAGCCATTTTGTAGCTCCTTAACGCGCTTGCGCGCCAGCTCTAATTCCCCCTCGGGTGTTTGCTGGGTCTTCTTGATAAAGGCGTGAACTACAACAATACGTTGGCCCACAAGAAAGCCGTAAAAGGATCGGCTCCAGCCTTTCCACGCGGCCTCAACTCAAATAGACCCCCGCCGAGAGCCTTTGAATGAGGCATACGCAGGTTAGGGCCATGCTCCACCAGTAATTCAATCAAGCGTGCGTAGTCGGCCAGAATATCGGCAGGCCATGACTCAACCTCAGCGAGAACCCGCTCGTGGAAATATTCAACCTTATACGTCATGGCGGGAGGTTAGCATAAGTGCTAACTGTCTGCAACGAGCCAGACCTGACACCCAGCGGCCTGCCGCTGAGCCGCCGCGTTTTTCAGCGGTCAGCTCCAGCGGTGGGTTGGGCGGCCTTCCATGGCCACCGGGCCAGTCGGTCCTCGCGCGCAGGTCCGGCGACCAGCCGCATCACACCGTGTCCCAATATTCCCAAAACAACATAGGCCGCGGAAATGGCCAACACGGTAGCTACACCCCAGTTGTAGGTGCCCCACTCGGGGAAACGCGCCATGTACCAATAATCGCGCGGCGGACCGATCACTGCTGCGAAGATCGCTGCCAGGGAGAGACCGCGCCAGCCGAAGCGCCGGGCGATCCGCCACGTAATGAGGAAGACGAAAGCACACAAAGCGAAGTTAACCGCCAGGAGTGCCAGAAAATACGGCTGCCACGTAATCACTTGATGCCACCACCTCGCCGTCTCGCCGAGAGCGATGATACCCAAGCCCGCCACACCAACGGCAAGACCTCCGGCCAGGGCGCCCATGATGCGCCGTGCCGTGGCGTGCGTGAGGACGGCCAGCACGACTAACAGAATCAAGTAGAGGCCGTTAAACAGGTAAAGTTGTTCTATGGTCATGAATCCTCTAGTAGTGATATCGCGCTTGCAGGAAGTCAATTCTGGATTCACTGACAAAATAGACTAGGCGGTGTTCTTGTGTCAGGCGACGCGACCACGTGTTTGAAGCCAAATACTTCAATGGTTCAGGTTTGCCGACGCCACTGACTGGGTCACGCATGATCGCCTCAACCAAAACGAGAGCCCTGAGCGTAACCCTTCGCTCAGTTTCCACCCAATGGCGGAGGTCTTCCCGAAATTCGGGATGAAAGACCGCGTCGGGCTCAGTTTTCGTTTTAGGGGGCTTCATCCAACCCGAGATCGCGACGCAGTTTGGCCAAGGGAAGCGGTTTCAGGGTTCTAGCCTGAGCGCGATGAAGTGCCTTGAGCAACCGCCGCGCATTTTGTGGTGACCTAAGTAGATGGGCCGTTTCCATCAAACTCGATAGCTCTGACGCTGTTACCAATGCAACATCCTCATGGCCGCGACGATTGATTATGATAATCTCCCGGTCTGAGGCAACTCTCTCAAGGAGCGAAGCAAAGTTCTCACGCGCATGACTGTATGTAGTTTGAATTGCCATACTCACTTTCCCCGTACAGAAATACTGTACAAATCTCATCCCCCATCGGTCAAGGACAAATACGCCCAACGCCGGGTTAGCCGACCTGCGTCCTGCCGGCATAATGCGTTTTATTTTCACACAAGACGAGTTTGCACATCGCACTTCCATCGGATTGTCCGACTACCGTCAGTCGACGACGATTCCATCGAACCTATTTCCAGAACCGCCACCATCTCGGCTTCGCATTTCCGCTCGTAGCGTCCGAGGCGCTGATCCGCGCTCCACTGGATGGTCCTGATCGTGTCGGTGTGGCCTTCCATGACGCCGAGACACTTTCCGGTCTCGAGGTCCCACAACCGGACGGTCGAATCGCCGGAACCTGAAAGAATGCGCGGCTCGCCCGCGTCGAAGGTCGTAGGATAGACACCGTCCGCATGGCCTGAGAAGACGCGCAGACACTTGCCGGTCTCCAGATCTCACAGCCGCATCGTGCCCTCACGGGATCCCGACAGCGCACGGCGCCCATCGGCGCTGAACTCCACCGATCGGGGAACTCAAGCAAAGAGCGGCGTACCGCCTTGAGGAATCTTGATGCTCAACCATCTTGATCGTGACCAGCACAAGGCATCCCCTCGCCAACGCCAGGTTCAATCCTCACCGCTCAAACTCCAAATGATGCCCACCACGGCTTACTTCAACCCAGAATTGTGTGGCGGCTTCCTCCTTCCGGGACGTGTCTCATTCGCACGACGCAACACACGAATTCTTAATGCGTCAGGCGGCTCATTCGACGACGCTCCACTAGTATTGATACTGACACGCCCGCTGCCAGGATCGAGAGGATCACGGTCAGCAAGTACAAGTTAAAGTGCTTCCCGAGGGCGAGCTTCAGCCATTCGGCAAGCAACATCTTGACGCCCACTACCAGCAGGACTAGCGCGAGCGAGACCTTGAGGTATCGAAACTTGTTCACCATCCCGGCCAGCGCGAAGTAGAGCGAGCGCAGACCGAGAATCGCGAACACGTTGCTGGTGAACACCAGGAACGGGTCGCCCGTGATGGCAAAGATGGCCGGGATCGAGTCGACGGCGAAGATCACATCGGTCGTCTCGACCATGACGAGCGCCAGCGCCAGAGGCGTGAGTAGCAGGGTTCCCGGCCGAGCCTTGTCCACGACCTCATCCGGGACCATGGCGGCACCAGGGACCTCGCTTTCGTACGACGTGGGGGCACCGGCGCGAACGACGAAGTGCTCGCCGTGGAACCTGGCGGTCACCGGGAACAAGCGACGCGTCAACCGAACGACGACGCTCTTGTTCGGATCGGTGTGATCCGTCTTGAGGAAGAGCATCTTGATCGCCGTCAGGATCAAGAAAAGGGCAAAGAGGTACAGAACCCAGTGAAACTCGGCGATCAGCTTCGCCCCGACACCGATCATCGCACCGCGCAGGAGCAGAGCGCCTAGGATGCCCCAGAACAGCACGCGGTGCTGGTAGAGCGGCGGCACCGCCAAGAAGCCGAAGATCATCGCGATCACGAAGATGTTGTCCACGCTGAGGGACTTCTCGACGACGTAGCCGGTCAAGTACTTCTCCGTTGCCGTTGCGCCGCCATTCGTCAGCCCATCGACCGCGTCCACCACGGTGCCAAGGCCGAACCACTGGCCGTCGTAGGCGAAGTACACGAACACGGAGAACGACAACCCCATGGATAGCCACACGGCCGACCAAGCGAGGGCCTCCTTGACGCTGACGACGTGGGCTTTGCGGTGAAAGACGCCCAGGTCAAGTGCCAGCATCAGTAGGACAAACGCTATGAATGCTATCCAAATCCACATGATTCGACGTGTGCCTCCGTCATGGACTTGAGCCGCAGTTTAGCTGCCGAGCTTCCCAAGTGAAAGGAAACAAATCCATTACTTCCAGAACTCCCCCCATCAACGACTAACCGCCGACCTTTAAGGGACAACTGCAGCTTTAGGCGGCGGCAGCAGACGAAGGTCGCGCATAATCCGTCGCACCCCAACACCAAATACCGAAGTTGCGAGTACGAACGGTCCCGGACCGGCCAGATCTACTCGCTCGATCTGTGGACGGGAAAGAACACGAAGCTGAGCCCAGCCGTGCACGGATTGGCTCAGCCCCCAGGCTTGGTCACTCTGGTCGAGTGCAGAAGAGCCGTTCGCCACCGGTTGCCCGATCGGCGCAGGATCATGCTTTCGAGCCATTCACGATGTCGGGCCCCCTGCTGGTCTTTGATATCGGAGGTCAGGAAATAGACCGCGTACGCGAGGTACGCTTGTACATTGACCGACCGGAAGTCGAAGACGTCGGTCCGCTGATAGCCGCTGCCGGGTGATGCCATGACGGCGAGGTCGCCGTCAGCATCGAGGAGTTCGCCGTTCTCGAGGAGGACGTAGTCGTCGGTCAGGCAGGCGCGATACTTCGCTTTGTCGAGTCCCCTGTAGGCCGCGTAGTAGCCCTCAACCGCCCGCTTAATCGCCGCGGTTTGGTCTTGTGAGGGGCTGGGCGGGGCGTACGTGCCAGCCATGACGGACCCGGCCGCACCGATAAAGTCCCGTCGATTCATGACGCCTCCTCTCTGAAGTTCCACACACATGAGCTCTCGCCCATCCGCCGCGACCGTCGTTTGAAGGGTCATTTCTGTGCTGATGGAGACCGGTGGGGTTGGCATGGCACTCTCCTCGAGTCGAGATGGTCGGTCTGTCTGCGAACGTCGGGGCACCAGCTGCGGCGCGCGAGTGCCCCAACCACCGTCGGCTGCGTGCCATGTTAGGCCTCGGTTCGTTCACCGAATCGAGATTGTGGCCGCGGCAATGCCCTGCTCGCCACATGTCGAGTAGAACAGAAACGCCTGGCCCTGCTCCTCAAACACAAAGGGGTCTCGGATCTGGCGAACTCTGCCCTCGACATCTCCCGCCGCCGAAGGCGTCTCAACCATGTCCGCACATTCGTAGCGCGTTTCGGGCCGTAACACTTCAACTGGTGGAGTCGCTCGCCATGTCGTCCAATCAGAGGTCAGGTCAATCGTGGACACCAAAACGCGCTCGGGCGCGTCGCCAATCGCGGTGAAGAAGACATGGAGCCGACTCCCGCGCAAGATGAGCCCCACGTGGCGAACCCGGTTGGCGTACGGGCCACCACGGAAGGGATTCAGACCGATTTCGAAGCTCGCCAGGGGATCCCTGGAGCGGGCGACTTGGCCAAGGCGGGACACGCCGTAGAAGTACCCGCCGTGTTGGAAGACCCGCAAGTAGCTCTGCCTGGTAATGGGCGGTCGTACTGCAAAGTGGATGCCGTCGGTCGACTCGGCCACCTGCGTAAACTGCCCGTATCCCATCTGCCTCGCCCAGGCCCGTGCTTTGACTGGATCGCCCGGCCATCGCTCCCCATTCGTCCACCACCCATGGAACCACATCACCAGACGCTTACGAGCGGGATCGACGAAGACCTCCGGCGACGCCACATGGGTGTAGAAGTCCGCCAGCGTTTCCCTTGGATCCGGTTGCGGCCGGAAGAACGCCGTCTCGCGGACGTGGAGAGCGCCCGGTTCGTACACTCGCCACGGACCGGTGATCGCGTCAGCATAGGCCAACCGGATGAACTCTCCCATGTGGTTGGCGAAGTACATGTAGTACCGGCCAAGCGGACGATCTACCCAGTCGGGCACGCGAATAACCGTGGGACCGTTGACGTTGCCACCGAGAGTGGGGGATGAATCGACCGTCACGAGAGGATTCTGCGCAAATCGTGTCACGCTCACCTCTTGCGCCGCGGACGTGGCGGTAAAGCGCGCCAGAAGCGAAGTCAAGATGACCAGTCCCAAGAGAGCGGCCCAGAACGCACTATGGCGCTTCATGTCAGCCTCGACCATTTCTGAGTCGGACCCAGTTCTTCCTGTTCGTCCTGTGCCATTCCTGAGAAGCCTAACGACCGCGGCAACAGCTTGTTCGCCCGCGTCACTGCATCGCTGAAACACCGACGCTGCCATTCTGCCGCCCACCCTACCGAACCCTGGAGTCGCGGTGTCGCGGGGACGGGCCGGCACTGTCACGGTTGGCGATCGCCACGGTCGAGCAGCCGCTCGGTTCCCGAGAGCTGTTCCCGGAGATAGAGCCCGGTCACACCCTCGACCGTTTTGGAATACACCATCCACTTGCCATCT
>JANNRD010000733.1:0-2325 GCA_031401095.1 Acidobacteriota bacterium | reverse complement strand
GGAGCTTCGCCCGCTTCGCGGTCGCTCGAAGACTCGCGATCCTTGACTGCCCTCCTCGCTTCGGCTGGGAGGGCTCTTAAGGGGAAGCGGGCGCTTCCCTCTGCTCAAGCAGAGGAAAACCCAAACTTGAACCGAACCGTTAACACAAAAGATTTGACACCACCCCCCCCTTCGCGACTTCGCGTCTTCGCGTGAGCCTCTTTGTGGTTGTGCCCACGCACCAGTCGCGAATGGGCGCTCTGGACAGGCGCGGTGCTGGTGAGTATTACTGAAGAGATAGTGTATCGTCGTGTGGCGATGCCGCTCCTTCGGTACTCGCCGGGTAATCCCTGGCTTTGGGTTCACTCTTTCCTTTCACTATCACAACGCGACACGGTAAGCTTGTCGGTCGGCGGCGGTACAAACTCCTGGAGAGAAGCATGATGTCTCAAGCCTGCGGCGGTTGCGTGCTGGGACTCCTCTTGATGGCCGGCCTGGTTGGCTATCAGAGCGATACCACGAGGATCGGCCAGGCGGCGAATGACGGCCTGCGTCAGGTTCAGGCGGACTCCTTTCTCGGCTTGCGAGCCGGGGACGAACGAGGGGTCGCCGGCGTCAAGCTCCGCTGGTGCCCTCCAGGCAAGTTCATCATGGGCAGCCCGCGCAGTGAACCCGAGCGGCGCCCGGGTGAAGATCAGGTGGAGGTGACCCTGACGAGGGGTTTCTGGATGGCCACGTTCGAGGCGACGCAGGGTCAGTGGAAACGGGTCGTCGGCAAGCTGCCGGGTGATCTGACCTTGGAGTTGCCCGAGGGGGATAGCTTCCCGGTTGGCAATGTCAACTTCGCCGAGGCGGAAGAATTCTGTCACAAACTGACAGAACTCGGTCGCCAATCCGGCGATCTCCCGAAGGATTGGGAATTCCGGTTGCCTACCGAAGCGCAGTGGGAGTACGCCTGCCGGGCGGGCACCACGACTGCAACTTCGTTCGGTGACAAGCTGAGTAGCAGACAGGCGAACTTCAAGGGGAAGCCATACAATGGGGCCGAGGAGGGGCCGTCGCTCAGGCGAGCCACAAAAATCGGCACTTACCCCGCCAACGCCTGGGGGTTGCACGATATGCACGGCAACATTTACGAGTGGTGCCGGGATTGGTACCACAGCAGGCTTCCGGGCGGTGCTGACCCCGACTTATATTCCGCAAAGTCTTCGGCGACGAAGAGTGAACACGGGGATATTTCCCGGTCACGCCGAGGAGGCTGTTGGGCTGACGACGGCTGGGCCCTCCGAACGGCCTTTAGATTACGTTTCGAACCGGAACGGCGTTACGACCACATCGGTTTCCGCGTTGTCGCCGTCCGGCCGTAGCCGGCGAGATGTGCGCCGCCGCCTGACAATTTATCAAGCGGAGAGTGGCGAGCGAGTTTCAAGCATTTCCCGATGCGCGCTGGACACAAGGTCTCAAGAGCGGGGCTGTGATCTGCTTGCTTGCGTTGACCATTCACGGTCAAATATTTCTTGCCATGACCCTCTTTAGGAGCCCATAATCCGCCGGTACGTGTGCTTCGTCCCATTCGCGAGGGCGCACCCGCCATCAAGTCCCTTGCCCGTTCGAGGAAAGAGGGGCTTAACACAGTTAGAGGTTGGTTGGCCCGGGAGGTTCAAATGATTACCAGGCCGACGGCAACCGCCGCCAGCGCAATCAAGCCAAAAAGCAGAGTGAGGGCAGTGTTTGTTCTCTTACTCGCGATCCTTCTCAGCAGTCTGCTGTTAGATGGGGGACTGCAACCGCACGCAATCTTCAATTCGGCTCGGGCTGCGCAAGGCGAGCCGAAGGCGGGTTCGTCCGGGCAGCAGGAGATCGCGGCAGGTCAGCTGACAAGTCGTCGCCTGACGACACATCAGACCTGGAGCGATCTGATTGAGAAGGCGCGTCTCGGGGGACGCGTGCGCGTGATCGTCGGGTTGCGGCTCGACTTCGAGGTCGAGGGCAGGATCAGCAATGCCGCCATTTCCGCACAGCGTTCGAGGATTGCGCAGGCACAAAGCACCCTCCTCAGTCGGCTGTCGACACAGAGCGTTTCCGGAGTAAAGCGATTTGATTCAATCCCGTTCCTCGCGCTCGAAGTGGATGCCAACGGCATGGCGCAACTCCAAAGCATGCTCGAGGTGATAACGATCGAAGAAGACATGATCACGCACATCTCTCTTGCCGAGAGCACGGCCGTGATCGGCGCGCCGGCGGCGTGGGCGAGTGGCTTTGCGGGAAACGGACAGGCAGTCGCGATTCTGGACACCGGTGTTGATAAGACTCATCCGTTTCTAACAGGGAAGGTGGTCTCGGAAG
>JANNRD010000732.1:0-12416 GCA_031401095.1 Acidobacteriota bacterium | reverse complement strand
GGGCCTGAACGAAGGGGCTGATGACGCGAGCAGGATACTAGTTCTATGTAACAGAGATCTCGCTAGCGATGAACCACAGAGACACGGAGACACAGAGGAAGCACAGAGAGGAACAAGAAAGGGTTGTAGAGAACCGTCCCGCGCTTGATACATCAACCTAATTCCTCTCTGTGCTTCCTCTGTGTCTCCGTGTCTCTGTGGTTCATCGCTAGCGAGATCTCTGTTACATAGAACTAGTATCCTGCTCGCGTCATCAGCCCCTTCGTTCAGGCCCTCCCTACTCTGAGCACGGCAGCGCCACGGATCGCGTCGTTCTTCAGGGCGTTGAGAGCTCTGTTGGCCTCGTCGAGAGCGAAGACCTGCACCTCTGTCCGAATCGGGATCTCAGCGGCAACCGCGAGGAACTCCTCGCCGTCCTCGCGGGTATTGTTGGCGACACTTCGAATGACGCGTTCATGGTAGAGAAGACTGTAGTCGATCGTCGGGATCGGGCTCATATGAATGCCCGCACAGGCCACCGTTGCTCCCCGCTTGAGCGTCCTCAATGCGGCCACGACCAGCTCGTCCACTGGCGCGAAATGAGGGAATCGTCGCCCGTCAACGTTTACTTCTTCAACCAGGCATCGGAGATGACGACATCGACGAGGACCGGAACTCGGGAAAGAAATTCCTTGCCCGCGCTGACCATCGCACTTGAGACGAGTTGTGATGCAGCCTCCGCGATTTCAGCGTGACACTCGACAACGATCTCATCGTGAATGCTGTTGATGATCTGCGCATCGAGATCGCGCAGTGCCTCATCGACAAGAGTCATGGCACGTTTGAAGATGTCAGACCCGGTCCCCTGGATGGGCGCGTTCTTGCCGACTCTTCGAAGCTGACCCGCCTGCTGGCGATCGAATGGATCGAGTTGAAAAATCCAGAGCCGGCCCGACGCCGTCCGGCACCGACCGTCATTGACCGCGCGCTCTGCCGCTTCACGGAGCCACCGATCAACTGCCGGATAAGCCTTGAAATAACGCTGAATCAGGATCTCCGCCTCACCAACTGAGGACTCGATGCGATTCGCGAGTCCCTCCGCACCCATGCCATAGACAATGCCATAGTTGAGCCCCTTCGCCTTCTCACGCTGCGCCTGCGTTACTTCGGAGAGGGGAACCGAGAGCATTTGAGATGCCGTTGCCCGATGAAGATCAGCACCTGACTTGAAGGCCGTAATCAACGCAGTGTCACGCGAGAAGTCAGCCAGGATGCGCATCTCGATCTGCGAGAAATCGGCAACTATCAGACGTCGTGAGTCCGGAGCTCGAAAACACGAACGATACTCCGGCGCGTGCGGCATCTGCTGCAGACTTGGTGATGAGCAAGTGATCCGGCCAGTTGGCGTTCCGATTTGACGGAAATCCGCGTGAATGCGGCCGGTAGTCGGGTTGATGAACTCGAGCAGCCCCTCGCCGTAGGACGAGAGGCTCTTGCTCAGGCCGCGGTACACAAGAAGCTGTCGGATGACGTCGTACTCGCGCGCCAGTCCGTGCAGCCGCCCTTCGCTTGTGCCCTCGACTTCGATACCGATTCGCGCCAGCGCATCCCGGACCTGTTGCGGGCTGTCGAGATTAATCGCCGGGGGGCCTTCGAAAAGGGTCAATTGCGAGGCGCCACGTCCGAGTTCGACCTGCAGAGCGTCGGCGCGTTCTCGATGAGCCGCTTTGACCCGTTCCACCTGCGCGCGCCAGCGCCCCTGATCAAGATAGACGCCGGCGAGCTCCATCGACACAAGCGGCAGAATACAGTCGAACTCGAGACGCGCGGCGATCTTCAAGTCCATTTCGTCAAGTCGGGCATCAAGACTCTCACAGAGCGGAATGAGCGTCGTCGCATCGCGAGCGGCATACTCGAGCTGGTACGTGGCGAGCTCCCCGGACCAGTCACTCAACTGAGCCGCCTTGTCCAATTGCACACCGAGGTAGCGTTGCGCGACCGCCTCGAGACTGTGACGATCAACTTCGCTGCCCGCGCTCACCAATTGGCTGGCGAGGTAGGTGTCGAAGATGCCGCCGACCCGCACGCCAAAATGTTTGAGAATGAACTTCGCGTCAAACTTTGCATTGTGCGCAATCTTGATCGGTTCCGGAGCAGCGAGCACATCGAGGATGGGGCCGAGAGCGTCAACGGGGAAATGGAAGAGATCGATCAGATAGGCCGCCTCCGCGGTCGCCAGTTGCAACAGTCGCGGGCGCGACGTATGCGGATCAAGTCCGGTCGTCTCGATGTCAAATCCGATCAACGGAGCTGAACGAAGATCGGCCATTGCCGAGGAAAGATCCTCTGCTCGATTGATCAGATGAAAGGATGATGAGTTCATTCCTGATCGAAATTATCGCGTCGCCGACGGCCGCTAGTCGCGCCGAAAGTGACTCCATTGCGAAAGAGGAAGACCAGTACCAGACCCGCAACGAAGCCTCCGACGTGAGCCAGATAGGCGACGCCGCCAGTTTGAGTCGTCTCCGCGATCGAGCCAAGACCCTGAAAAAACTGCAGTACCGCCCAGAAGCCAATGACGGCAATCGCCGGTAACTCTGTCACTCGGATGAAGAAACCGAGCGGAACCAGAACACGAACGCGTTGATGCGGATAAAGCACAAGGTATGCACCAAGCACGCCCGCGATCGCACCTGAAGCGCCAAGGCTGGGAATTCTCGAGTCCGGGCCAAAGAGGATATGCGTCGCGCTCGCGATCAGGCCACAGAGGACATAGAAGACAGCGAACTTCAAGTGCCCCATTCGATCCTCGACGTTATCGCCGAAGATCCACAAATAAAGCATGTTGCCTGCAATGTGCATGAAGCCCCCGTGCATGAACATGGCACTCAGGAGCGTCAGATAAATCGGAGTCGGCCCCGGAGTTTGAGGAGCCTGCACCATCTGGCCCCGCGCAGAGATTCCTGGGCTGATGAGATCGATTCCACGCGTGATCTCAAAGGGGACGACGCTGTAGCCATAGGTGAACGGTTCGTCCATCAACTGGTAGACGAAGACCATGACGTTGATCCCGATCAGCGTCCAGGTTACCAGCGGCGTGATCCGGCGCTGCGAATTATCATCACCCAAAGGAAACAACATTCTTGCCTTGTCTGATGCTCAGTGACGACCGATCACATCGTTCCCCACTTCAGCTTGGTGCGCAAGACTTCGAAGTAGTCGCGATTCCCCGGACGCAGCATCGCAAATGCGGTCTTGCTTTGTCGGAGGATGATATGGTCCTCCGGCTGGAGGGTGATCGTTTGTTGCCCATCGATCGTTAACGAAATGTCTTCACTAGCCCGCTTGAACGAGAGTTCGATAGTACAATCACCCGGCACGACCACCGGACGATTCGAAAGAGTGTGCGGGCAGATTGGCGTGATGATGATCGCGGAAAGGCTCGGATGAACGATCGGCCCGCCCGCCGAGAGCGAATAGGCAGTCGATCCCGTCGGGGTCGCGACAATCATCCCATCAGCTCTGAATGTATTGACGAACAAGTCGTTGATACGACATTCGAGCTCGATCATCCGTGCCGGGGCAGTTTTGTTGACGACGGCGTCGTTGAGCGCGCGGGGAAGTGAAATGATCTCACCCCCGCGATTGAGCGCAACCTCGATCATCATTCGGTGATCGACCTGAAAACTGCCGGCGCGAATCCCATCGAGGGCGCTAAAAAGCTCCGGAAGCGTAAACTCTGTGAGGTATCCAAGCCAGCCAAAGTTCACGCCGAGGACCGGGATTTGACGCTGCCCGACGAGCCTCGCTGCGCTGAGCATCGTTCCATCTCCACCGACTGCGACTATCAGATCAACATCCTCGGCGAGTTCGTGATCGCGAATTTCGAGCGTCTGGCAGCCGACCGCTAAAGCGATATCAGCTTGCGCACGCAACTCTGTACCTCGCCTGTCGCACCAGTCGAGCAGGTCTGTCACAACCGCCAGCGCATCGGGCCGCTGTGGTCCGACAATGACAGCAATGGTTCGTAGTTCAGTCGTCGACATCTTCGGCTCTTCCTTCGGCTGCTCGCAGCAGGGCTCCCCGCAGTCCACGCGATTTGCCAAATCGCGTTACCCCCGCGCGATTGTACTCGCCACGAACAAACAGCGGCAAGCTATCACGCCGTCCTTTCACGCTGCCCTATGACCCGCAGTCCTGAGGGCGACAGAAAGGTGCTCAAGACCGGTCGCGACATCCTCGGTTTTGACGGCGAATCCTAAACGGAAATGCCTCGGCTCTTCAAAGAAGACGCCCGGGACGATCGAGGTGTCGGCCTGCCGCAGACGATCGTGCAGCGCCTGGCTGTCCGATTCGTGACGAAGCCGGGGAAAAACCATCATCGAACGAAGCGGTACAACGCAGTCAAGCACGTCACGGTGACTCTCGAGAAAGTTGTGCACGAGAGCAATGTTCGGATCAAGGATATCTCTCGTCCGCTTCTCAAGCAGCTCGATCTGGCGGAAGGCAGTGACAGATAAATGCTCACTTGGCATCGCACCGACCGCTCCGAACAGGTCATTAAGACGGCGCATCCTTTCCGCCAGCCGCGGCTCGCAGAGAACCCATCCACAACGAAGACCGCTCAACCCATGACTCTTGGTTAGACTACTTGTCGTCATGAACTGTGGGCCAAGGTTGGCGCTCGGCGTCGGGAGAGGGTCAAGCACGTCTCGATAGGCTTCGTCGACGAGGATGCCTATTCCTCTCTCGGCAGCGCAGGCACCAATCTTGCGGAGGGTTGGTTCATCGACCGCGACCGCGGACGGATTGTGGGGGCTGGTCAGGACAATGAGCTTCGTTCGCGAGGTGACGAGGCCGAGCACTTCGTCCGGATTGACTCGATACCCGTCCTCGAAGCGTCGGCCAAAGCGTTTGATTTGCGCCCCAAGGTACCTGGCTGCCGCGAGCAGCGGTTCATAAGTTGGTTGCTCGATGAGGACTTCGTCGCCTCGTTCGATAATGGTCGCCATCGCCAGAAAGTTCGCCATCGATGTGCCCTGGGCCGTGACCACCGCGTCGGCGGCGGTTCCATACTTCGCCGCAATCGCTTCGTTGAGTGGAGCGTATCCATCATGGTTTGGACCGTTGAGCGCAAAGTCCTCAGACGTCACGGAAATATCCCCTGCCTCGCAACCCAGAATCCCACTGTTCGCCAGGTTGTATCTCGCACCCGCGTGGCGCTTTGCCCATGTCATATAGATACTTTGCTTCATTGAGGTGCCCTCGTCCGATTCCAGAGAAAGAAGACCGGTACTCCAAGAGCGATGATTGCAGTGCCAATCAACGCGTTGCGCGTGTCGCTGAAAAAAGTGTTAAGCACGATCCCCGCCCCAGCGGCGATAAACAGAATCGGCGTGAGCGGGTAGAACGGTGTCCGAAACGGCCGCGGCGCCTCCGGAAGCGTCCTTCGAAAAACCATGAGAGCCACACCGGCGAGCGCAAAGAAGACCCAGTCGGCGAAGACAGCGTAGCCAAGTAGTTGCTCGTATGTGTTCGACAAGGCAAAGAGCGACGCCAAAACACCCTGTAGCAGAATCGCCGCCACCGGGACGTGAAAGCGCGGACTGATCCGTCCAACCCTGGAAAAGAAGAGCCCATCCGCAGCCATCGCGTAGTAAACGCGTGGCGCACTGAGCAATGCCAGATTCATGAAGCCAAAGGTCGAGATGACGATGAGCAGGCTGATCATCTGTGAACCCGTCGGCCCAAGAAGTTGAGCCGCCACATCCGCAGCCGGTGTCTTTGTGGCCGCCAACACCGGAGCTGAGAGCACATGAACATAGGCGACGTTCGCGCTGAGGTAGATCGCGATCACGCAAAAGACACCGAGCAGAATGGCTCGCGGCAGATTACGCAAAGGGTCGCGGACCTCCTCCGAGACAAAGTTCAGATTCTGCCATCCGCCATAAGAGAACATGACCGGAACGAGTCCCGCAAAGAAGGCGGAGATGAGTCCTCCGCCGGCGAGCCGTTCTGGAACGAGCGGCTCGAAGCTGACCCCGGACTCGCTGGTCAGAACGAAGGCGGTGATGATGAGCGCGGCGATGGCAAGCGTCTTGCCAAACGTGATGACATTGATGAGAACCGCGCCCGGCTTGATTCCGAGTGCGTGAAAAGCAGCAAGCCCGAGAAGTATCGCCACCGCAAGTGGAATGACGAGGCGTTCAGGCATCTGAATGAGGCGAGCAACATACTGCGCAAACGCAACTGCGACCGCAGCCGTCGCGCCCGACTGGATGATCAGCAGGAGCGCCCATCCGTGCAGAAACGCTACTAGCGGATGGAAGGCTTCACGAAAGATCGCATACTGGCCACCGACCCGCGGCATAACCGTGCTCAGTTCAGCAAAAACGAACGCACCCGCCAGGGCGATCAGCCCGCCAAACGACCAGACGGCAAAGATGAGGAACGAGGTGTCGACTCTCTGCGCGACGAGATATGGATTGATAAAGATGCCAGATCCAATGATTCCGCTGATGACAATCATCGTCGCGTCAAAGAGGTTGAGGCGACGGGCAAGCCTCGGCTCATGTCCGAGAGGTTCAATTTGATCCATCTGGCGCATTTGAGAGAGCCGTTTCGTTGAGAGGAGGAGCCGGAATGACCCTCATCACGCGACGCTTTCGAGTACCTCGAGCATCTCGTCGTGAATCAAACCATTGCTGCAGAGGAGAGAGGGCCGGTCATTCTCAAATAAACCGCCACTTGTGTTGGTCACCTTTCCACCTGCTTCCTCGATGACAATCCAGCCGGCTGCAGTATCCCACGCGTTGAGCCCAAACTCCCAGAATCCGTCAATTCTGCCACTGGCCACGTAGCACATATCGATCGCGGCGCTGCCAAGCCTGCGCACGCCCTGCGCCCGCTCGAGGAACTTTTGCCAGGCGGGGAGATACTCATTCATCCGTTCTCGCACGTCGTAAGGGAACCCGGAGACGACGAGGCCGCGTTCGAGAAGCTCGATGCTTGAGACATGTATCGGTGAACCGTTGAGGTGGGCGCCGGCACCACGCTCAGCAGCGAAGAGTTCGTCACGAGTTGGGTCGTAGATGACACCCGCAATCATTTCACCGGCTCGTTCGACGCCGATCGAGACCGCATAGCATGGAAGCCTGTGTGCGAAGTTGGTAGTGCCATCGAGCGGATCGATGATCCAGCGGTACTCGGACCTGGAGCCGCGAGGCCCTTCTGGATCGTTGGCGCCGCTCTCTTCGGCGAGGATGTTGTGATCGGGGTAGAGGTCAGCGATGAGGGCTTTGATATGAGCCTCACTCGCGTGATCGGCTTCGGTGACAAGATCGATCCGTCCCTTTTGACTTATCTCGAAGCCACGAGCGGAAAAGTCACGGAGGATAGCGCCCGCTTCTCGAGCGGCTCGGATGGCGAGGTCGATCATAATTAGATATTGGGCCGGGATTTCAAGCTTGGTCCTGGTGGGCAGCGCCTGCCGCCGCCGGAGTATAGCATCGCGAGGGAAGCAGGGGAAAAGCTGAGCTGGGGCGATTGGGAGAGCGGAGCCCTGGGAACGCCGAGCCCCAGCTCGGCTCATGGCCATCGGTCGCCTGGCCTCCATGCGTTTTCTGGACGTCATCGTGATTGACCCTTTGACTCCGATTACCTCCCGACGTAAGATTCCCACCAACCTCAGCTTTCGTCCGAATCAGGCCACACCAAATGCTCGCCACCCTCCCGAGGTTGAATGAGAATCAATCCCACTGTCTTCTCCGAAAAGGCACCGTCGTCGGCTCCCCGTGGCTGGTACTGTCGTGGCTATCTTCCGCATCGCGACCATCCGGGCTTGCTGCAGTCAATTACCTATCGCCTCGCAGACAGTCTCCCCTCGTCCGTTCTGCACGCAATTGAAGCTGAACTAAGCTCCCTTCCTTCCGAACGCCAGGATCGCGCACTACGCCAGAGGGTTGATGACTGGCTTGACGCAGGACACGGGTCGTGTTTACTTCGTCGCCCGGAAGCAGCCGCGTGTGTGGTCGACACCTGGCGCCGCTTCGCCGGTGAGCGCTACGACCTGATCGCCTGGGTCGTCATGCCAAACCACGTTCATGTACTGGTGAGGGTCTACGAAAACATGGACCTCGGCAGAATTGTCCAGTCATGGAAGAGCTTCACTGGTAGACGGATTGCGCCCCTGACGGACGACAGGAAGAGCCGAGATGGGGCTCAGCGTTCCCAGGCCGGCGACGGCGGCATCTGGATGCGGGAGTATTGGGATCGATACATTCGGGACGAGCTACACTTCGACGCGATCCTTGCGTACATTCATCAAAATCCGGTCAAAGCCCGCCTTGTGGTGGAGCCTGAAGCCTGGCCCTGGAGTAGTGCGGCCGAGTGGAAAGCCCTGTCGCCTCAGCCCTGACGTCTACTCATCGAGGTCACGGTTGAGCGCTTCGAGATGTTTTCGCAACTGGTCGATGCTCTCGTTGATGCTCTTCACCTTTGGCGCAAGGTCTCGTCGCTCACTGCCGATGCGGACCATTTCGTTCGACAGTCTCGCGAGGTCTCCCTCGATCTGGCCGGTGATCAGACCCGGTGCCTGATAGGCCGCAATCGTCTCACGCGCGGCCTCGAGATAGTCCTCGTCGACAAAAATGCGAAAGGGGATGCACTGGCCAATATGCGCACCGTGCCCACCCTGGACAACCGATGGGATGTCTGCCTCATCCAGCAAGTGGCGGATGAGAATCGCCTGTGCGTCGTCCTCGATCGTCCCCAGCAGATGCAACGTCTCTTCGGAACTCTCCTCAACGACTTCAGGCTCATCGTCGGGTTCGCTCAAGGTCGCGACTAGCGGGACACGACAGGTATTGCATTCGGTAAATCCGGCGCGGAACTCCGAGCCGCAGGAAGGACAGACTGGCATAATAGCTCTTGTCTTCTCTTAGTTTAGGATCGTGGTCGATGGCTCGCAGGTGGTCCAACGACAACTGCAATCCTATCACGTTGTCATCGTCTCCAGGAACCGAAGGCAGTCACTTCTCGCCGGCGATGATTGCAGCTGCCAATAATGGAACCATGATCTCGTGATGGCCGACGAGGTTGAATCCCCGTCCAGCCCCGTTCGCCACCGGCCGACGCACAACGTTGGTCGACGGCCGGTAGTGCTGCAGGAAGTCGAGATTAACAGTTGTCAAATCCCTCAACGATTGACCGAGATTGCGAACCACGGTTACTGCCTTGAGAAAAACCTCGGGCAGCGTTACGGCTGATCCAACATTGAGGTAGACTCCGCCGCCATCGAGCTCGCCGACGATGGATGTCAACAAACGGAAGTCACGGTGTGATGTCGATCCGAGGGATGCGCCGTCCGCTTGAGGATGCAAATGGATGATGTCAGCCCCGATCGTGATGTGCGCGGTCACCGGCACTCGTGCTCGGTATGCAGCGCACAGAATTGAAGAGTCGGCATACGGCGCAGCGCTTTCAACAAGGGCCGCGCCGACGGCTTCTCCGACGCCAAGATCCTGAGAGGCGCCCTGATTGATAGCCTCATTGATAAGCCGGCCCGTTTCCTTCGCCATGCCGAAGGCTCCATCGCCGAGCGCTTCCTCGACATCTTCTGACGTCGAACCGATGAGGGCAATCTCAAAGTCGTGGATCACTCCTGAGCCATTGAGCGCGATTGCGGAGACAAAACCTCGATGCATGAGATCGATCAAGACTGGTGCCAGACCGGTCTTGATGACGTGTCCGCCAAGGCCCCAGATGATGGCACGGCCTCGCTGACGTGCCTCAATCACCGCCCTCGCGACCTCCCTTAGAGTCTGACCGGCGAGAATATCCGGGAGCGAATCGATGAGCGCCGCAACACCTCGTGCCTCACCGTCAGAGAGAACGCGCGCAAAGTCCTTGACCGACACCTTGCTTCGGCGCGAAGCGAGATCGTAGGTCGATATTCGCGAGAGGTCTATTGGTTGCTGGCGGTAGATGGACATTCCTAATCCTGCGGGAAGAGGAGATCCTCTACCAACTGGCAGATGATGTGCTCAGTCGCGAGGTGAATCTCCTGAATCCGTGGAGTCTCCGAATGTGGAACGACGAGGGCGAGATCGACGAGGCTCTGAAGAACCCCACCGCTGCCACCGAGAAGGCCAATCGTCGCCACACCCGAGAGACGTGCCTGTTTTACGGCTTCGACTACATTGGCTGAATTGCCGCTGGTCGAGATCGCGAGGGCGATGTCACCTGGACGCCCCAAGGCCTCGATCTGTCTGGCAAAGACGTATTCGAAGGCGCGATCATTTGCGATCGCAGTCAGAACTGAAGTGTCGGTGGTGAGCGCGATCGCAGGAATCGCCTGGCGCATTCGTCCCATCCTGAAGGTCAGTTCCGCCGCGACGTGCTGGGCATCAGCAGCCGAGCCCCCATTCCCGAATATCAGAAGTTTTCCGCCACCACGAATTGACTGGACGATCATCTGCGCCGCGCGGGCGACCGATGTCGACGATTCTTCAAAAAAGCGACGACGTGCCCCGTCACCATCCGTCGCCATCGCGAGGATCCTGGCAACTAGGTCCGTGCCTGGCTGGGAAGTTGACTCATCCTGAGACTCACTCATGAGAGGTTCCTTTCCGTGTCAAGGTGAACTCCTGCTTTCCGATGCGGATCGCGTCCCCGGACTTTAGTTCTGCTGTCGACGCTATTCTCCATCCATTCAGCCAGACACCGTTCCGGCTGGCCTGGTCCAGAATCATGAGCTTTCGCCCGCTGCGCAGGATCTCGGCGTGATATCTGCTCGCGCGATCGCTGTCGATGACGATGTCGTTATCACGGTTTCGTCCAATCCGCGTGCGATCAAGACGCAAAGCGTAGGACTGCTGCGTATCGACGGTGACAAGCAGGAACTCGCCTGGCAGATCGCCATCCGGTTCTCCAAGTGTCGATGGTTCTCCGCGAGGTGCGATCGCGGCTGTATTTTGAAGTGCCTCGGACGACGCGTCAATTGAGTGAGCCTCCTGTTCGGGATTTAGCAGTGCGCCGCCCTTGATCTGCGCGGTGGTCAGAAAGCTCTTAGGCAGAGCAGAGAGAATCTGTGTGTACGTTCTTCGTTCCGGGACGAGTGTTCGAAACTCGTCAGAGAGCGCAAAGCCGACGAGCGAGCGAACGCGTTTTGTGAGATACGGCTGCTCCGCGACGATCTCGGTCATGCGGCCACGCACGTTGCGTACTTCGTTGAGCTGCTGGAGAAACTCGCTGATGTCGAGTTTCTCGAAAAGCCGGATGCCAACACCGAACTTGAGCATCGTGCTGACCGAGGTCGTCAATGATCGACACGCAATGAAACCCGCCCGATCCGCCGTGTATTCGGTGCGGTTGATCCAGTCTCCAAAGACGACACTGTTGAGCAACCTGCCGATCACTGGCACCTCAGATCCTACTGGCTTGAGGAGCGTCCGGAGCCAGGTGTGGCCAGCCGCGATATGCCCAATCTCACGCCCAATAAAGAACTGGAGGTTGTCGAGATCCATCTGATCGACGAGAGAGGAAGTGACGACGATGATCGGGCGCTGCCACAGCCCGAGCGTGTAGATGCTCATCTCCGACGAGCGCTTGACATAAACGGGGACGGGAGGGCTGGAAAGAAACTCCGCCGCCTGCTGGGCCCGATCGTGAAACTCCGGGAACTGTCGCGGACCAATCCTGACAAGTGTCCCAAAGGCGGCTCGCTGCTGGACGAGTACTGTGACAACGTAAACAAGAAGACCAAGCAGCGTGATCGCCAGCGCCTTGATTGTCTGTTCCCGGTTGTTGGAGAGAAAGATTGCTGCCAGAGCATAGAGCGACGTCAGGCCGATAAAAGTCAGGACGAGCGAGACGACCTCGCCTGAATGGCGGTAGTCGCGGAGCCTGATCCAGTGGCTGGGAGTTGCGTCGCTCTGCATAAGGTAAGACCTCGCGCGCGGATTATAGCGCAAGGGCGGTGGTTTTGAAGCAAGGACGCGGAGGAGGCGCAGTCGCAACAAAGGCGCACCAGCCCGACTCCTCCTTTTCCACTTTGCGACCTCGCGGTGAAACCACCGGTGTCAAGAGATGCTTCCTCCTTGCCAGGCTGCTCACCCTCAAAGATTGCTTTCGCGGGTGCTCTCGAAATACTATCTACAATATGCATACGACACGTCGGCTTCTGCTGTTGCTGAGTCTTTTGCTCGCTCTTGCGGTTGGGTTCCCAGGTGCGGCTCAACGCAGCCCGCAACCGCTCGAGATCTACTATGTCGACGTTGAGGGAGGTGCGGCTACTCTGATCGTGACCCCGGCGCGCGAGTCGATCCTGATTGACGCTGGTTGGGCTGGCTTTGAAGGGCGTGATGCCCGGCGCATTCAGCAGGCGATGTCAAAGGCCGGGATCAGATCGATCGATCACTTCGTCTTGACCCACTACC
>JANNRD010000731.1:0-9005 GCA_031401095.1 Acidobacteriota bacterium | reverse complement strand
TCAGTAATGATCTTTATGCTTTCGACGACTCCTGGAACAACGACGTGCTCCAGACCGGAGTAGAGGTCCTCAGTATTCTCACGGACGATGACAAGATCGAGGTATCCGAAGGGCGTGACGATTCCCGGCAGCGTCCGCACTGGCCTCAGATTAGCGTAGAGGTCGAGCGTCTTCCGCAAACGCACATTGACGCTCGTGAATCCAGTACCGACCGGAGTCGTGATCGGGCCCTTGAGTGCGACGCCGTTGCGTCTGATCGACTCAAGCACCTCCTCCGGAAGGGGGTCCCCCAGCCGGGCGAGCGCTTCGGTGCCTGCAAGGTGGCTCTCCCACTCGATCTCAACGCCGGCGGCGGCGATGATCCTCACGACGGCTGCTGTAATCTCGGGTCCGATGCCGTCCCCCGGCAATAATGTGACTCGATGCTGCATACTACTTTCTCAAGCCTGCTCCCACCGCTTCGGTTGAAGCGCCCAACTATCGGCCATCGCTCATGAAGTGTCAACTCTGCGCCGTGTGCTATAATTCCAGTTCACTGATGGAGGCGAAGTTGAATGCGTGAAGTGATGATCGAGATGGGTTTTTCGTCCGCGCACGCGCTGCGTGGCTATCGCGGGAAGTGCGAAAACACGCATGGCCACAATTACCGGGTCGAAGTGTACGTCCGTGGGCAGGAATTGAACGAGATCGGCCTGCTCATCGACTTCAAGGATCTGAAGGCGGCGACGAGGCGCCTGGTCGACTATCTCGACCACAAGAACATCAACGATTTGCCTCCATTTGACAGAGAACTCAATCCGTCGGCCGAACATCTCGCGGGCTACTTTCTTCGTGAGGTAGGTCGTGAAATCAATGACGGACGGGTGACGGTGTTCAAGGTGAGGGTGTGGGAGACCGACACCTGCTCGGCCACTTACGAAATCGACTGAGAAGTTGCCGCAGATCACGAGAAGGAGAAAATCATGACTGAGAATTCAGCGAATGGCGGAGATTTTTTTGACTACCTCGCCGACAGCTTCTGGGCGAGCCTTCCGGAAGAGACTGCGGCAAGTCTGGCGCAGTGCAAGACGGACAGTCTGAGCTGGATCAGAGATACCGTCACCTGCCTCGTTGACAGCGAGATCAAGAGGACGGAAGAGCACCTCAAGAACGCTCAGCGGATGCGTCAAGCCTATCGCCAGACCGAGCCGCCCGCGACCGACAATCCGCAGCCAGCCTGAGCCTGGCCTTCCTCGTATTATTGTGGGCATCGATTCAGAGAAGACGTTCGACGCCGCGATCATCGGTGGCGGAGTAATTGGCTGCGCTATCGCCTGGAGACTCGCGCAAGCGGGGCTCCGTTCTTGCATCATTGAACGCGGGAAGATTGGCGCGGAAGCGTCGAGTGCTGCCGGAGGAATGCTGGCACCGCTCGCCGAGGCCGATCAGCAGGACGCGTTCTTTGATCTTGCAGTCAGCAGCCGGGCGATCTACCAGGGCCTGGCAACAGAGCTCAGAGCGCTGACAGGATTCGACGTCGAGTATCGCACCGAGGGAACGCTCTTTCTCGCGCTGACTGCCGACGATGAGGAGGAACTCGAGAAGCGATACAAGTGGCAGTGCGCCGCTGGTCTCCGGGTCGAATTCATGAGCTTCTCGAAGGTTCGCGAGCTCGAACCACTGATCTCCGAGAAGACCCGCTGGGCCTTAAAATTTCCGGACGACCATCAAGTCAACAACCGTCATCTCCTGGTCGCAATCGAAGCGGCTGCACGGGCCGCCGGAGTTGTTGTCTTTGAAAACACAGCGGCGGCCTCGCTCATCATCGAGCGGTCCCGGATCAGAGGTGTGCTGACAGGTGGCGGCGAGATTCAAGCAACCTCCGTCGTGGTTGCGGCAGGGAGCTGGTCGAGTCTTGTGCCGGGTGCACCCTCAGCGGCGACGATGGCGGTCAGTCCAGTTCGCGGGCAAATGATCGCTCTCAAGGCCCCAGATCCCGCACCGAACTTCGTCATCTATTCAGGACGCGGATATCTAGTTCCCCGATTGGGCGGTTTCTTGATTTCCGGTTCGACTACTGAGCAGGCCGGCTATCAAAAGAGCGTCACGGCGGGAGGGTTGGCTTCGATCGTTGAGAACGCGGTCGAGATCATGCCGGCGGTTCGCTCGCTTTCGATCATTGAAACTTGGGCCGGATTGCGCCCGACAACGCCGGATGGCTGGCCCGTGATTGGTGCGGACCCCGAGATAGCCGGACTCTTCTATGCTACCGGCCATTACCGCAACGGGATACTACTCGCACCAGTCACCGCGGAGATCATCCGCGATTTGATTCTCACTGGTGTCACGAGTCTAGATCTCGCGCCATTCTCGGTCACGAGATTCGCAAACCGCCTGGCCGTTGGCTGAGCGCCAGAAGTAGGCCGACGAGTGTTTTTGCATCACGAATCTCGCCGCTTCCGATCATCGCCACAATCTCGTCGCCCGAAACGCCGCGAATCTCGCTGATCACCTCCCCGATATCGAGTGCTTGTTCCTGCTGAGTGAGATCGTAAGCAGCAAAAACATATATCACCTCGTCGCTGCTACCCGGCATCGCATAACATTCGGTCAGTAGTTGAAGACGGCCCGCATGCAGGCCAGTCTCCTCCTGCAGCTCGCGCGCGGCGCACTCCATGGGAGTCTCTGTCCCGATCATGCGTCCGCCCTCCTCTCGCCCATTGAGCGTTCCGGCCGGGAGCTCCCACAGTTCCCGGTCAACGCTGTAGCGGTACTGCCGCATGATTGCGATCTTGTCTTCCTCAAGAAACGGGACGATGACGCAGATTCCCGGGTGCCGGATGACAGCACGTGTCATGCTATTGGCAGTCTGACTATCGAGAATCGTCTCGCGGTTGAGTATCCACCGCAGCTCGCTACCGTGAATGGATGCCCGCTCCTCGCGATAACTGGTTTCCACCGCTTGCCATTTGAATCGACTCATTGATCTCCTCCGCAGGATGTCCGTAAGATCGCTGGAGAATCTAACACAGAGGGGCGGAGAGAATGCAGCGGGCCGGGGTAGTTGTTGTGTTGCGCGTTTTATGCAGGCCGGCGTTACTGTATATTTTGGCTCATCCTGAACGATGGAGGGTTGCGTGGAAATTGGATTTGGACTTGCAGGTACGGGCCTGATCGCGCGGGTGCACGCGGAGGCGATAAAGGCCATTCCCGGGGCACGTCTCGTGGCTGTCTGGGGACGTGACGAGCTTCGCACCCGCGAGCTTGCGGAGTTCTACGATGCTCGAGCAATGACCGATTATGGCGCGATGCTGTCACGTTCGGATGTGCAAATCGTCAGCATCTGCACCCCCAGTGGGACGCACGCAGATCTTGGGATTCCTGCCGCGGCCGCGGGCAAGCACGTCCTCGTCGAGAAGCCTATCGAGATCTCGCTATCCCGTGCAGATGAGCTGATTCGCGCGTGCGATCTGCACAGAGTTCGCCTCGGAGTGATCTTTCAATCGCGATTCCTCCCCAAAGTACTGAGCCTGAAACAGGCCGTCGATGATGGCCACTTTGGCCGGCTGCTATTGGGCGATGCCTATGTCAAATGGTATCGAGCACCAGAGTACTACGCCGCGGGTTCATGGCACGGGACACTGCGCCTCGATGGTGGCGGAGCCTTGATCAACCAGGCCATTCACACCGTCGATCTGCTGCGTTGGACCATGGGTCCGGTCGAGACGGTTTTTGCGCTCAAAGGAGCACTGAGGTATCCACACATCGAAGGGGAGGATACGATCGTCGCGACCCTTCGTTTCCGCAGCGGGGCTCTCGGTGTCATCGAGGCGGCCACCTCAATCGCTCCGGGATTCAAGCGCCGACTCGAGATCTCCGGCGAACGGGGAACGGTCATTCTTGATGGCGACGACATCAGTTTCTGGGAGCTGGCGGGGAGCGGGCGCGGGGCGGTGGGCGGAAGCGAACAGATCACCGACGGTTCATCGAATCCGGCAGCAATCGCGACCGAGGGCCATCGACGTCAAATGGAGGACATGATGCTCGCTGTTTGTGAGGATCGAGAGCCAGCCGTCTCGGGACGGGAGGGCCGTCACTCACTGGAACTGGTCGAGGCCATCTACACCTCAGCTCGAGAGAATCGAGCCGTTACCCTCTAGCAATGGCGACGGCCGTCGTCACGCAATCAACGCGGGCGCGAGGAGGGTTAATTGGGCGTCAACGACCTTGTCAGTCGCAAATCGAGGTCGGAGGTGAGTGCCGTCCGACTGGAGCCAGCGCATTTTGACAGTGTCCGCGAGACAGGCTTCAAGCACGTCGACGCGAATTCGTTCCTTCAATCTCTCGTCTTCAATCGGAAAGAGAAGTTCGACGCGCCGGTCCAGATTGCGGTTCATGATGTCGGCGCTGCCGAGGAAAATCTGGTCCTGACCGCCATTGATAAACCTGTAGACGCGAGAATGCTCGAGGAAGCGACCGACAATGCTCCCAACGCGAATGGTCTCACTTCGGCCCGGGAGCCCAGGCTTCAAACAACAAATCCCGCGGACGACAAGATCAATCGGAACGCCAGCCCTCGAAGCCGCATAAAACTCCTCGATCGTCTCTGTATCCGTCAGGCTATTGAATTTCGCGACGATCCCCGCCGGTCGTCCCGCCCGATGATGCTCCACCTCGCGTCGAATCATTTCAACGAGGCCCTTGCGCAAGCTGACCGGAGCAACGAGCAACTTGCGATAGCGCGACTGCCGCGAAAACCCAGTCAGAAAGTTGAAGAGGTCTGAGACATCCGCGCCAAAGTCCGGGTCGGCCGTAAAGAACCCGAGATCGGTATACATCCTCGCAGTCACCGGGTTGTAGTTGCCGGTCCCAAGATGGACGTACCGGCGAAGAGTGTTCTTCTCCTGCCTCACGACCAGCGCCGCCTTGACGTGCGTCTTGAGGCCAACGATCCCGTAGACAACGTGGACACCAGCCTGCTCCAGCCTGCGCGCCCAGAGGATGTTGTTCTCCTCATCAAAACGAGCCTTCAGCTCGACCAGAACGGCGACCTGTTTTCCGCGCTCAGCCGCCTCAATCAAGGCCTGCACGATCGGGGAATCAGGGCCGACGCGATAGAGGGTCTGCTTGATCGCCAGCACATTTGGGTCGCGCGCCGCAGATCGAAGGAACTCAACCACAGGCGCGAACGATTCGTAGGGATGGTGAAGCAAGACATCCTGATGTCGAATGACATCAAAGATGGTCTCCTTGCTGGTCAGGACTGCGGGCGTGGCGGGGTTGAAGGGCGGGTCTTTGAACTCAGGCAGATCGAGGCGGTAAAGCGCCATGAGGTCGGGGATGTTGAGCGGTCCGTCGATCGTATAGACGTCCTGCTCTTCCATCTCGAGCGAATGCCGCAACTGCCTGACCATGTGCGGGCTCATTCCCGCGGCCACTTCCAATCGAACGCCGAAGCCGAATCGACGCTGCCGCAACTGCCGCTCGACGGTCTTAAGCAGGTCCCCTGCTTCATCCTCTTCAATCTCGATGTCCGCATCCCGAGTGATCCGGAAGGGCTGACATTCGAGCACCCTCATTCCGGGGAAGAGTGTTTCGATGTGAGCGGCGATCACTTCTTCCAGCAGGACAAATGTATAGCCGTCGCCACTCACCGGGATCAGCCTCGGGACGTTGGGAGGCAGTTTGACCCTCGCGAATCGTGATTCGTCATCCTCCGACGGATCCTCGGGGATGACCAACGTGCCAAGGTTAAGACTGATGTTGGAAATGTACGGGAAGGGGTGGCTCGGGTCGACAGAAAGAGGTGTCAGAACGGGAAAAACACGCTCGGAAAAAACCGACCTCACCTCGTCGCGCTGCGCCTTACTCAGTTCGCCATATGAGAGAATCCGGACACTGTGGTTTGCCAGACCGGTGAGAACCTGCTGCTGCAGACAGCGCATCTGCAACTCAAGCAGCGGCCGTAACCGCTCAGCAATAAGACGCAACTGAGTCGCCGGCGTCAACCCGTCCGGCGAGACCATCATCGGGTTGGCATCCATTTGCTCCTGAACGCCCGACACCCTCACCATGAAGAACTCGTCAAGGTTGGTGGAAAAGATCGAGAGAAACTTCAGCCTTTCAAGCAGCGGCAGAGTCGGATCAAGTGCTTCATCAAGCACGCGACTATTGAATTCAATCCAACTTAACTCCCGGTTGATGAGCGAGCTGTCACCGAGACTACCTGTGGGTGCGCGTTCCTTCAACGCCCCGCTTTCCATGATCAGTCCTCCCCGGACGCCTTTGCCGAAAATTGAATTGTATGAAAGCTTTAGCGGCCCGTCAATCATCATTCGCACGGAAGGTTGACCGAATAACGGGTCCGTTTGACCAGGAAGGGCCACTTTCTGGCGCCGTCGGAACACAGGGACGACAGGGACAGCAACGAGGAGGAAGGGTCTTCCTGTCCGTGTTGTGCGTGTCGGCAGTTGCTGTCTTTCGTGGAAATGTTTCTGACCGTCCCTTCGATCTTGTATAATCCCGGCATGAGCCAACGAGCAGACAAGGCGATTGTTGCTCTCGTCCAGATGAGCTGCGCTGCGGAACCCGCGACAAACCTCGATCGGGCACTGGTGAGCATCGAAGAGGCGGCTCGGCAGGGCGCAGAGATCGTCTCAACGCAGGAGCTCTTTCTTTCTCAATACTTTTGCCAGACCGAGGACCACGAAAACTTCAAGCTGGCAGAGTCAATCCCAGGCCCATCGACCAAAGCACTCTCGCAACTCGCGCGCGACCGTGGCATCGTCATCGTCGCATCGTTGTTTGAGCGCAGAGCCCCCGGGCTCTACCACAACACCGCAGTTGTCATCGATGCCGACGGCGAGATAGCTGGTCGCTACCGAAAAATGCACATCCCCGACGATCCGAAGTATTACGAAAAATTCTACTTCACTCCCGGCGATCTCGGCTTCCGGTCCTTTGACACCCGTTTCGGTCGCATCGGCGTGCTGGTCTGCTGGGATCAGTGGTTTCCCGAGGCGGCGCGACTGACGGCGCTCTCCGGCGCACAGATTCTCGTCTACCCCACAGCAATCGGGTGGCACCCATCCGAGCGAGCGGAGTACGGGGCATCACAACACTCATCCTGGGAGACCATTCAACGATCACACGCGATTGCCAATGGGGTTTACGTCGCGGTCGCCAACCGGGTTGGTCACGAGGGTACCCCGGATGACGGGATAACATTTTGGGGACAGAGCTTTATCAGCGATCCAGGTGGTCGATTGGTCGCCAAGGCAGATGTCGAGCGAGAAGAGATTCTCATGGCCGAATGTGATTTCGCTAAGCTCGACGTCCAGCGCACCCACTGGCCATTCCTCCGAGACCGGCGAATAGACGCCTACCAGGACTTGCTTCGAAGATTCAATGACTGAAAGACCCGGACGAGCAACCGACTCACCGTTGGCTCTCGGATACCACATGCCCGCCGAATGGGAATGGCACGAAGCCACCTGGCTCTCCTGGCCGCATAAGAAGGAGAGCTGGCCGGGCGCGTTCGAGTCGATTCCAGCAGTCTTTGTCGAGATTACGCGGCAACTGGCCCAATCGGAACTGGTGCGGATCAATGTCGCAGATGTGAAGACCGCCGCATCCGTTCGCGATCTGCTGACGCGGGGCAACGTCAATCTCGATGCAGTTCGATTCCACCTCATCCCCACCAACGATGCGTGGGCTCGCGATCACGGACCGGTCTACGTCGTCCGCGAAGGTCAGGGTCGTCGAGAGCGCGCTATTCTTGATTGGGGATACAATGCATGGGGCAATAGGTACCCACCCTTTGAGCTCGATGATGTCGTCCCAACGCGCGTCGCTGAAGAGTCGGGTGAGCCACTTTTTCTTCCCGGAATGGTTCTCGAGGGAGGCTCGATTGAAGTCAATGGGGCGGGAACGCTGCTCACTACCGAATCCTGCCTGCTCAACCCAAACCGCAACCCGCAGTTGAACCGGGAGCAGATCGAGTGGTATTTGCGCCAGTTTTTGGGCGTCAGTCATATCCTCTGGCTCGGAGACGGAATTGTCGGTGATGACACCGACGGCCACATCGACGACTTGACTCGCTTTGTCTCGCCGACAACCGTCGTGACGGCGATTGAAGACGACCCTCTCGATGAAAACTATCTCCCGCTGCTCGAGAATCTAGATCGTCTGAAGCGGATGAGCGACCAGGATGGGAGACCTTTCGAGATCATCCCGCTCCCGATGCCCGGCGCCCTCTACTTCGACAATCAGCGGCTCCCCGCGAGCTACGCCAATTTCTACATTGCCAACCGTGCTGTCCTCGTTCCGACATTCCGGCACGAGAATGATGCTCGCGCCCTCGACGTGCTTGCGGGAGTCTTTCCCGATCGACAGGTCGTCGGAATCGATTGCACCGAGCTCGTCTGGGGCTTAGGATCGATTCATTGCGTCACCCAGCAACAACCCTCGGTCTGAGAGAATGGACGCCTTGACCGACACCGACTCTAAGCTACAGGCGGCTCAAGCTTCGCCCTCCCTCGATCGTCTTGGTCTCAGCGATTTTGGTTATGCAGACCTCTACGATCCGGCTCGTCTTGCGGCTCTCGATCTGGCGTTCATCGACCGCCTCGATCGCTCCGATCTGGAACTTGCCCTCGAGTTCCGCCGCTACCGCGATGCGCAAGGAGAAGGCTTTGCAGAACGAGAAGAGTCGAACCTGCTAGTCAGGGTGGCTCCACATCTGGGAGGCTTTCTCGCACTGCTCTTCAACGTCGAAAGCGAACGAGACACTCAGATCAAGGCGGCCCGTGCGCAGGCGGTCATTTTCGAATTCAAGAAGACGCTTGTTCAGCGCCGCGTCAGGAAACTCGATGCCGAGAAAGTCGCTCGCGGCGGCACGCTGAAGGGCAAAGTGACCATCGACCGCAATCCGGCGTTCAAAGGTCCGATCACGCTGACGTTGCAAAACCTCCCGAAAGGTGTCACCGTCGCTGCCGCGACTGTTGCTGAGGGAGCCGCTGAAGCCG
>JANNRD010000730.1:0-4275 GCA_031401095.1 Acidobacteriota bacterium | reverse complement strand
GAACAAGAAGGGTTATGGGCCCTCTCTCCACCACTCACATTTCTTCTCTGTGTTTTCTCTGTGTCTCTGTGTCTCGGCGGTTCAAGCCTACCGGAGGCGAGCCGGGATTGCGACGAGCGTGCCTAATCTGGCAAGATGCCGCAAGTGATGGATAACTTTGAATGGACAAACAGCCTGACCTTCAGGGCCTTCGGCGTGGTCCTCGAGATAAGAACAGATGAACCGAAGCTGATGCCTTTGCTTCTCAAATATCTGCCTCCGGGTTGGACGCCCTCTAGAGCACGCGCTGATGCGGTCTTCTCGATTGGTACTCGAACAAAAGCAAGAGGGCGGTACTCACTGTTCCTCAACGGTCAGGCTCACCTTGAGAGCGCACGACTAAGTTTGGTACTCGATACTCTTGAGGCAGGAATCCGCCAGTATGTTGCGGAAATGTCGCCTCTCAGAGTCTTTGTTCATGCAGGTGTCGTCGCATTGAACGGTAAGGCAATCGTCATTCCCGGCAGGAGCCTCAGCGGCAAGACGACGTTCGTCAGAGAGTTGGTCCGAGCTGGCGCGGTCTACTATTCCGATGAATATGCAGTTCTGGACGTGCACGGTAGAGTACATCCCTACGCGAGCCCCCTTGCGGTCCGGCGAAAGGGGAGCATGCGACAGGCACGAGTTTCAGCCGAGTCGCTTGGAGCTCAAGTGGGAAAGACACCGCTGCCGGTGAGCTTGATTGTCGTCAGTCGATATCGCGAGGGCGCTCGCTGGCTTCCGAAGCAACTGACGGCTGGGACCGGCGCGCTCGAACTTCTTAATAACACCGTGCCGGCTCGAAGGTATCCTGAGCGAGTGATGCCTGTCCTTGGACGTGCTGTCTCCGAAGCGGTAATCCTGAAGTCAGCGAGGGGAGAGGCGAGGGACGCGGCTCGCGCGTTGCTTGAATGCTTCAGTTGAACCCGCCGCAGTTGTTAGTCAATTTGAATGCGAGTCGAGGTGAGCCGGCTCCTCTTCCTTTGGCGGTTCACTGTTCGCGGTATGTACGTGGGTGTGATCCAGCATTCTTCCCATCATCTGCAGAAACGTGCTGCGATCAGCGGTTGTCATGGATGCCGGTACGGCCTTCTCGAAGGATCGCAGGACGTTGGCGGAATCCCGTAGCTCGCGGATGAATACAAAAGACGAGAACGTGAGGCCGGGATCGCCTATGGGCGGGGCGTTCAGATTGACGCCGGGCGGGATGACAAGGGGTTCCACGCCGCGTGCAATGAACCTGATTCCTGGCATGTGCTCCCCAAGAAAACTGTAAACGGCGTGTGGGGCTATCGGCTCAACGGGAAGTGTCGCAACGCGACGGATTACCAACTCGCTCAGCGCCAGCGCGCGAAGTATCCCTTCAGACGACAAAGTGAGCATTTGCAATCGTAGTGGTACCGCCAGTGCGATCATGATGTCATCAATTCGGTCAGGCTTAACCGAGCGTCTTTGGCGAGGTAAAGCAAGCACCTTCAAGGCGCGCGATACGAACGAACTCAGGGACCCTGGGTCGGTCGAGGCCTCCCGAAGAACGTCGAAGAGCGTCTTCTTTCCGAGTCCCCTCGCGCACCTCTTAAGGAAGGCCCGTTCGCGCGCGATGACCTGATCTGCATCCAGAGATGGGTGGAGCGGGGCCGACGAGACGTTGGCACTCACATAAGCCGGCTCGAGGAGTCCGCTAAACCTGAATGCAGGATCGATAAGCGCGTGCGTGCCCTCTACCTTCCCTGGCCGCGCGGGAATCTGTAAGCGGAATGGGCAAAGGAAGTGAGGGTAGACCGCAATTGTTCGACCAATTCGCTTGTAGGCATTAAAGGGAAACAGTTTGCAGAGGGACGGTTTCGCTGCCCTGCCAAGGTCCTTCTCGATGCGACATAGCTCGTCTGTGTCGAGAAAGACACACGCGTTTGTGAGAGTGCTCAGTGTTATAACGCTTCCCGATCTTCCGTGGGCCAGACTCCCGGTCGCCGGGTATCTCGTGAGCAGTACCGGCATCTCCGCTTTAGTGGCGGAAAGCCCATGACCCTTACAGCATATTGCGGTGCATTCGGCGCAGACGTAGTGATAGACACCATCAGGAAATGCAAGGAACAGGTCGACGTCCGCGGGGTCGGTTGGTAAATCGAACGATATTGTTCTCGGCGTCTTTTTTTTCCGCATTTTGAAAGGCTCCTACGGGATGTTGGAGAGAGTATTGCCAAGGCGGCCACGGCGTCAATCACGAGTAGTGCTCTCGGTTCGTAGTACCGGCTTTAGCCGGAACCCCCGCCTAGACAATCGCCTCGTAAGCGCCGGTTAAAACAGCTCTTACAAACCCGCCCTCCCCTTTGCTCGCGAAGCTTAACACAACGTCAATCACGAGTGGTGCTCTCTCGGTTCGTAGTTCCGGCTTCAGTCGGCAAGCCCGGGCAGACAATCCACCTTGCAATCGCCGGCTAAAGCCGGAACTACGAACCTGGCTGTCTTCTCCTCGGTTCCTCACCCGAGGGCTTCGGGCCCCTCAGCACATGGGAATTCCCTGAGAAGATGCCACCTTCGGGTCGCCTTACCCCTCTTGGGGGAATCGTGTGAATGACAGAATATGCTTGACTCTGAGGCCTAGATTTTCTATTCTTTTCACTCATTGTAAAGGTGACGTAACAGGTTATGGCTCTTAGGGCAACTCGTTACGGGCAGCGTGTCTCAGCTTTCGGGCATTGATTCTCCCCAGTCAATTCCTTCCGGTAGGCTGATAGGTGCTGGATTTGCTTTTCTCTATTTTCGGAAGCGAATCTCGGTAATCGTAGCAGACGGAATGGACATCGCACTTCTCATCTTCAGGCTTTTCCTGTCCGCGGTGCTTGGAGTCGCCGGCGTAGCAAAGCTCTACGACCGCGATGGCTCGCGACAATCCTTTACTGACTTCGGCGTACCCGACAGTCTCGTGCGGCCTTTGGCGTGGCTCCTTCCAGTTGCCGAGATTTTGACCGCTATCGCACTCATTCCTACGGCAACAGCCTGGCTGGGCGGCGTCAGCGCACTGGTGCTCCTGTCCGTTTTCTCGATCGGTATCGCAACAAAGTTGGCTCGAGGCGAAGCTGCTGACTGCCACTGCTTCGGCACGCTGCAGGCGGGACCCATCGGCTGGCATACGCTGGTTCGGAATGTCGCGTTTACGAGCTTGGCTGGAATCGTCGCAGTCGGCGGCTGGAACGGGTTTTCGATCAGCGCTCTCACTTGGGCCGGTCAACTGAAACCGACTGAGTTTGTGAGTCTCGTTCTCAGCGTTGCCGGTATTACCCTCGTTGCAACAGTCCTAGTCTATGTACGTCGACTTGGCAGTGATTTGAGCGCTGCGATGGACCAGATCTCAGCGATGAAGAAGGTCGTGGATGAAGACTATGCTGAGGCGCAACCTGTTGAACGCGAGGGGTTCAAGGTTCCGAAGGCAGGGCTCCCTGTTGGGGCTCCGTCACCGAGTTTCCTGCTTGAAAACCTGGATGACGAACTTGTCGGTCTCGACGATTTGCTGGCCAGGGAGAAACCAGTCGTCCTCTTGTTCGTGAGTCCCAAATGTCCTACCTGCAAGACTGTTCTCGCATCCGTGGAGGGCTGGCAACGCGACTTTGGCGACACATTGACACTCGCTGTCCTGAGTAAGGGCACGAAGGACGACACCAGGGAGAAGGTCGGGAGGTTCGGGACCACGCAAGTTCTCCTCCAGGGTCATCCTCCGATTGGCGAGAAATACAAATCCACATGGACGCCGACCGCTGTACTGATCAACGCCAAGGGAAAGATTGCATCCAGCCTCGCGAATGGCGACGCGGAAATCGGAGAGCTCATTGCGAGCGCGGGAATGTCTTCGAATGATTTCGTAAGTGACTCGCGCTTGGATGATAGCTCGTCCCCCGCCATTGGCGAACTGGCTCCGGAATTCTCCGCACCCGATCTGAACGGCAATACTGTTAGTTCGTCGGACCTTTGGGGCCGGGATACGTTGATGATGTTCTGGAATCCTGATTGTTCCTGGTGCGCAAAGATGATCGAAGACGTACGCGATTGGGAAGCGAATCCTCCTAAGGGCGCGCCTGCATTGGTGATCCTCGCCGCGGCGAGTGAAGAGGAAGTGAGTCCTGCTGTAAAGGACATCCAATCTCTGGTCCTGCTGGATGTGGATGCCGATATCGCCCACTCGTTTGGTTCGACAAGTACTCCGACGGGTATAGTAATTGACCAGGACGGAAGAATTGCCTCTGGCCTCGTGGCCGGAGT
>JANNRD010000729.1:0-18466 GCA_031401095.1 Acidobacteriota bacterium | reverse complement strand
AGTTTGTTCAGGGGTATGAGGATCAGCGGCGGCAGGAGTTGATCAAGGCGACCTACCTTGAAGTCGCCGAAAAGGGTTATTCAGCAGTCACTCTTCAGGATATTGCAACTCGGGCCGGTGTCAGCAAGGGATCGACGCTCTATTATTTTCAGACCAAGGAAGACCTCTTTCTTGGAGCACTGGAGTGGTTGGTTGAGCAGATTCACGCGCGGATTCGCGAGAGGGTTGCTTCGGTTGACGAACCAGTCGAGAAGATCAGAAAGGCGCTTGGCAGCGTCTTCGCCAGCGCGCAGGAGAGCCGGCAGTTCTTTCTCGCCTACACCGACTTTATCAGCATTGGAACTCGCAATAAGCGGTTCCACGATTTTAACGCGAAGTTCTACAGCGGCTGTTGCAGCCAGGATCGAGAGATTATCGAGTTTGGGATAAGCCGGGGCACATTCCGCCAGGTCAATGTTGACGACGCCAGTTCGATGATGCGAGCTCTCGTCGACGGGTTCATGCTTCAGTGGTTCTTTTCAGCAGAGGGAACCTTTGAGGACTACCACCGTCGCTGCGAACGAATCGTCCTTGACTATCTCACCGGCAACCAGCTTGCCGCCGGGACCGCCGGATTGGCCTGATATCGCCCAGTCCCTCCACCATTTTCCAGTAGGAGTGACTGTCTGGTCAGTTAATGAATAAGAAGAGTTGGCATGGAGGTAGGTTGAGGGTCGCAAGCAGAAACAAACAAGCAGGACGAGAGCCAGTCAAAACAAGGAATTGGCAGAAAGTGAAGGAGGGAACAGATGCAAGATAGATTTATTGGGACATTCATGGTGAGGCTCCTGACGATAGCCCTGGTGCTTTTCTCGGCGGTCGCGCTTCAGGCGCAGGCGCTGCAGCAGAAACTTGAGTTCTACCTCGATGGCAAAGTCGGCACCGAGATCGTCAAAAAGGGGACCTACACAGTCTCATACCCCGATGCAGATTCGGGCACACTCGAAATCAAGGTCGGGAAGAAAGTGGTCACGGCTCCCTTCACTCGACAGCCAGCTGAAATCGTAGCGGTCTCCGACAAGATGTCTTACCGCGACAATGCTGATGGAACGCGCTCGATCGCAACCATCACACCCCGCGGTCGAAAATATGTTCTCGTCCTGCAGTAGGCTTGCGGACGAACGATTGGCGGACGAACGATTGGCGGAACACTTGGTTGAGCCTGCTCCCCAAAAGGGCAGGCTCAGTTTTTGCGAGGAAGAGAAGAGAGATAACGGAACAGACTGAAAGAACGGAACAAACGGAAAAGCTAGGGTTAAGCCCCGACTCTCTTTCCGTTTCTTCCGTTCTTTCAGTCTGTTCCGTTATCTCTCTTCTTCTGTCTCAAAGGGGTGGCGTAAAACGACCATCGGCCGCTGTCCAACCCCCATCAACAAAGAGAACGGTTCCTGTCACATAACTCGAAGCATCCGAGCTTAGAAAGACGATCGGTCCGGCCATCTCGTCGGCGCGCGCCCATCGCCCCAGAACCGTCTTCTGCGCGTAAGCCTCATACCATCCCGGTTGCTCCTTGATCGGAGCCGTCAGCGGCGTGTCAACGACGCCGGGTGCAAGTGCGTTCACCCGCACACCGCGCGACCCCAGCTCCGCCGCCAGCGTTCTTACCAACTGAACAATCCCGGCTTTGGTCGCGGCGTAAACACCCTGGCCGGGCTCGACGACCTGCGCTCTGATCGATGTCAGCGCGATCAGACTGCCGCGCCCCTGCTCGGCCATGATCCTTCCCGCCTCGCGCAACACCCGGAAAGTGCCCTTCAGGTTAAGCTCAATAACCTTGTCCAGATCGTCGTCCTGATACTCCACTATCAGCTTCCGGACATTGACCGCCGGCGTCACGACCACGACGTCAAGTCGTCCAAATTCAACCATCAACGCCCGAAAAAACTCCTTGACGCTTGCTGCGTTGGTGAGATCGATCCACCGGGCCCGGTGCCGCCCACCGATCGACGCCGTGACCCGTGTGGCTGCCTCCAATTGTCGATCGGCGCAGATAACGAGCGCTCCGTGGGCCGCCAGACCGCGAGCTGCTTCCTCACCGATTCCCGATCCGCCGCCGATGACAACCGCAACGCGCCCGTCAAGTTGGAACAATTGCTGATAGTCCATTGAATTAACCTCGCTTCCTCATTCTCTCGACCATCGTTACCCCACTCATGGCGACGCTTCCGGCGAGGATTCCGACAATCAGCGACGGGAGACCGCGATACCCCGCACCCGACGTCATCCTCTCGAGGGTGAGAGTGGTTGTCACCGAGACGATCATCGCGGCAAGCGCTCCAGAGGCGGTCACCGCTCGCACATAAAGCCCCGCAAGCAGCGGTAGAAAAAGCGCTGCACTGAGAAGGGTGTAGAAGATTGTCAATGCAGAAATCACATCTGGCAGGATCGCGCCCAATAACGCGCCAAGCGCACCACACCCGACGGCGATCCCCCGGACAACGCGCATGAGGTGCTTGTCGTCGGCCTGTGGCCTGATGAATGTCTTGTACAAGTCCTTGCTCAGCGAGGTGCTCAACATGAATAAGACTGCGTCAGCAGTGCTTACTTCGGCGGCGAAGATGGCACCGAGCAACAAGCCTCCAAGCCAGACTGGCAGCGCCTGCATCATGAGAGTCGGCAACGCAAGCTCGCGATTGACAAGATCGGGAAACTCGTTGCGCGCGACGATACCAAGAAATGCCGGTACCAGCGCGAAGCCAAGAAGACAGAGAGCATTTAGTCCGACACCGAGTCTGACGGCACGCTCATCGCGGGCACCGAAGATCTTTTGCAGCAGTCCTGGAGAAATGAAGAACGAAGGGCCCAGCAACACCAGATACTTGAGTGGTGTCACGCCGTCCCCAAAGAAACTGAAATAGGCCTCTGCGTTGCTGATCCCCGCGAAGGACAGATCGGCAGAATAGTCACCAAGAATGCGTCCCATGGCTCCGGCGAGGTAGATGAATGCGACCCCAAAGCCGACGAGCTTCACCAAAAGCTGCAGCGCGTTGACTCTTGCTGCGGAGTGCAATCCACCAGTCGCGAAGTATGCAGTCGCGACGGTCGCACCGATTGCGCAGCCTAGAGGCTTACTGATGCCAGCCGTGACATTCAATATCCACGCGACCGCAATCAATTGACCCGCGAGGATCGTCAGCGAGGCAAACCAGAGAAGAACAGCCACCAGCGCTTTGACGCGTCTGTCAAAACGAAACTCAAGAAAGTCGCCAACCGTGTAGAGACCGTGCTCGGTCGCTTTCCGCCACATCCGCGGTCCGACAGCAAATGCCAGAACGAGACTCCCCAAACCCGCGCTTCCCACCCACCACCAGGCGGATAAGCCGTCACGGTAACCGAGCCCTGCGGCGCCGACCGTTGAACCGGCGCCAATGTTCGCGGCCAGCAGTGTCGAGAAGAGGAGACCGGCGCTGAGCTTCCGGCCAGCGACAAAAAAATCACTCGACTCACGCACCCGTCTCGAGACAAAGAAACCGAGCGCAACCATCCCGGCTGAATAGATGATGAGAATCGCGAGGAAGACCATTTCTTCGTTTCTTTGCGTGGCGCCTTGGAGAGACCAGCGTGTTCCTTGTCTCTTTTCAGCCCAGGTCACTGGCGGATGGGAATCCCGGGATTCCGCGCGCGGCCCGCACTGCCCGCAGCACCGCTCGGGTCATGGCTTCGGCGGCAAGCGCGCCTAGAAGAGTGACATTGGCGCTCTTTCCCGACTTGCCAGTTGCCAAACAGAAAATGGTATCCCCGTCGCCAGGTGTGTGGACCGGGTTGATCGCCCTCGCCAGACCATCGTGTGCCATTTGCGCCACCTTGCTGGCCTGCGCCTTTGTCAGAACGGCATCGGTCGCGACGACACCAATTGTTGTCGCCGTGCCCGTCAGACCGGGTGGCAGTGGCTCGCCCCGAAGGATCGCCCCGATAACGCCAAGAATCCTCTTGCCGTCGAGCGTGCGGGCGCCCGCAATAACTCTGCCGGTCGATGGGTCGCTGATATCGCCGATTGCATTGACTGCGACGATCGCTCCGACAGTCGGCGCATTGGGAATCCTGATCGAGACCGAGCCAATGCCCCCCTTCATGGCACGTTCCATTCCAAAAAGCTTCCCAACAGTGGCGCCGGCTCCCGCACCGTAGTTGCCTTCAGCGGGGGCACTCGTCGATGCAGCGCGGCAGGCACGAAAACCGGCTTCCGCATCCGGGCGAATCCTCGGATCTCCGACACCGAGATCGAAGAGAATTGCTGCCGGGACAATCGGGACGCGCGCCACTCTCGTCTCGAATCCGATACCCTTCTCTTCCAGATAGCGCATGACGCCGGTGGCTGCATCAAGACCGAACGCGCTGCCTCCGGCCAGTAGAACCGCATGGACCACCGAGACTGTGTTGACGGGGTCGAGCAAGTCAGTTTCGCGAGTTCCCGGCGCTGCGCCTCGGACATCGACGCCTCCGACCGATCCGTCTTCCGTGAGGATGACTGTGCACCCGGTCGGTCGTCGCGGGTCTGTGAACTGGCCAACCTTCAAACCAGCCACATCAGTGATTGAACCATTGTTCTGGCTAGCCACCTCGGCACCTCCATGGAGGGGGCCTCCGGGGAGGGCGCCTCCGGGGAGGGCAATCGATGAGAGTACTGCGCCCTGAAGCAGCGCTCGGCGAGAAATCATCCAATCAACGAGGTTATTCATAGCGTGCTAATGGCCAACCCCCAGCAACCTCATGGCCCCAAGCGCCATCGCCTTCGCAGCCAACCGGAGATGCTCGATCTCGCAAAACTCGTCGGGTTGGTGTGCAAGATTGAGAATCCCAGGGCCGTAGGCGATGCACTGGTCAATTCCTGCGATCCGGGCAAAGTGTTTCTGATCGTAGGTCCCGGGACTGGCAATCAGTGGCGGTGTCCGTCCAGTTACTTCGGAGACGGCATTTGACATCTCCACCACCAGCGCAGATTCAGCTGCAGTCAGCGTCGGATGGACGATCATGATGTCCCGCAAATGATAACTCAGTTCTGGATCCTCACTGCACAGGTTATCGACGCACGAGACTATCTCACTGCGGACTTCATCGAAAGACTCCTCGAGCAGAAATCGTCGATCAAAAATGGCTCGACAGAGATCGGCAACGCACGGGGTCTGCAGGCCCTCGATCGATTGCCCTCCACTGATCGCGTTGACATTGATGCTCGCGCTACGCGCCTCAGGAGGAGCAACCGGCATGCGAGTGCGCCGCCGCGTCAGTTCCGGCTTCAGCTCGCGCTCGATCTGCTCCACCACTCTGGCCATCCGATCGATCGCACTCGCGCCAAGGAAGGGCATGCCTCCGTGCGCAGTTCTCCCGTGGATCGCCAATTCGAACCAGTAGACGCCACGATGCCCCAGACAGATACGATCATGGTCAAGCGGTTCGGTGATGATCACGTAATCGATCGATTTGCTGCTGAAGTGCCCCTTCTCTGCGAGGTAGGCGACACCTGCGTGGCCGCCGCTTTCCTCGTCCACAGTGGCGCTCTGCTCAACGGTTCCGTTGAGTCTGATTCCGCATCTGCGGATCGCCTCGATGGCAAAGATCGATGCGGCAATACCCGCCTTCTGATCCGTCACCCCGCGCCCATAGATTCGTCCATCCCGAATCGTTGCCGAGAACGGGTCGACCGTCCAACCGCGGCCAGGCGGAACGACGTCGAGATGCCCGTTGAAGTGGAGCACAGGCCGACGCTGTGCACCGGGGAGGCGCCCGACGACGTTGAGACGAGGATATTCGGGCGTGCACTCAGCCAGACCGCCCGCCTCGATGTAGCTGACGTCATAGCCAAACTGATCGAGCTTGCTCCCGATCAAATGCGCGCATTCGACGTAGTTCTCGCCTGGCGGGTTGATCGTTGGGATGCGAACGAGCTGGCTGAGAAACTCGATCATCTCATCGAGTGTCTCGTCAATTCTCGCCAGAACATTGGTGTCTGTGGGTTTGGGCATTGACGTTCGACAATGGCAAAGGGCGGCTCGCCTGAAATTGCGGAACCGCCCTCGAAGCTTGTCCTGCGGTCTTCTCTCGATGATCAGCGCACGGCTGACTCTAGTTGACTGCTCACCCGCGGCCTTCCCAGCCAATCTGTCTCAGCTTGCCATCAACGACGATCACGGGCACGGTCGGGTCGTCATCCGAAAAAGAGAACATCTCCCGGCGATTGGCCAGATTGTCCTGCGCATCCTTCTCTACGAAATCAATACCCTGATCGCGATACGAGGATTTTGCCTTGGCGCAGTAGGGACAGTCCGGCTTTGTATAAATCACTACCTCGGACATCGATCCTACCTTTCTTCAATTGGCACATAGGCGAGATTCGAGAGGCCCGTATACTCGGCGCGCGGTCGGATCAGCTTGTTGTTTGCGTATTGCTCGAGGACATGAGCGGTCCACCCGGAAATTCGGCTGAGCGCAAAGATCGGTGTATAGAGGTCTACTGGGATGCCCAGCATGTAATAGGTCGAAGCAGAGTAGAAATCGACATTCGCGCGCAGCATCTTGCCCTTGCGCTCCATCTCGGCGATGACGAGCTCTTCGATCCTGCGGGACATCTCAAACCATTTAGTATCGCCCTGGCGTTTGCCAATCTCTTCGGACATGCGGCGGAGATGGGTCGCGCGCGGGTCCTCCGTCCGATAGACGGCGTGACCAATACCCATGACTTTCTCGCCTGACGTGAGCCGGTCGGCGATAAACTTATCGACATTGTCCAGAGAGCCAGCCTTGAGAAGCATCTTCATGACCTGCTCGTTTGCGCCACCGTGCAAGGGACCCGAGAGCGCGCCAACGGCAGACGTGATCGCCGCATACATGTCTGCGAGAGTCCCGGCAGTAACGCGCGCGGCAAAGGTTGACGCGTTGAACTCATGATCGGCATGCAGAATCAGAGCAATGTCGAGAGCCCGCGCTTCAACTTCCAGCGGCTCCTTGCCATTGAGCATGTAGAGGAAGTTGGCCGCGTGCGAAAGCTCAGTCTTCGGAGCGAGCAACTCCTTGCCGTGACGCAGCCGATCAATGCCCGCGACGATCGTTGCGATCTGGGCAGTCAGACGCACTGCTCGCCGCCGGCTGGCGTCGAGGGAATTATCGCTGTGATCGGCATCCGTAAAGGCGAGCGCTGAGACGGCTGTTCGCAGTGCGTCCATCGGCACCGCCGCCCTCGGGAAGCCCTTCATGAGATCAACGACGCCAGTCGAGAGTTGTCGGCTGGCCGCGAGATCGGCCTTGAGCGAGGCCAGCTCGCCGCTCGATGGCAGCCGTCCGTGCCAGAGCAGGTGAACGACCTCTTCAAAAGTCGACTTGAGCGCAAGATCGTGAATATTGTAGCCGCAGTAGGCGAGAATCCCCTTGTCGCCGTCAATAAAGCAGATACTGCTCGGCGCGGCGACGACGTCTCGCAGCCCGGCGCTGGAAGCGGGTGTAGTCATAGGTAAAGCATCCTATCAGGCACTCTCAAGAGTTGAATTCCGCAAATCGAAGGTCCAGGGTTGAGCTCTCCGGAACTCGCGGAGGGCAAGCCGCCACCTCGACGGACGCAACGCCAGCGAGAGCATCGCCCCTGTGGTAAGAATCGACAGACTGAGCTAAGCCTCACAATGAAAACCAAAGATACCAAACGGAAAACAGCGCGTCAATTAGGCGAAAAAGACGGTCCAGGTAATCGCCTCTCCTGCCTCTCTTGTCGCTGCTGCCCGTTCTTCGGATCTGCTTACACCGACATGCTATACTGCGCTTCCTATGACTGACCGCGCCGGCGTCTACCTCCACATTCCATTCTGTGCCGCTCGTTGCCACTACTGCAACTTTGCGACGGGCGGCTATGAAGCGGAAATCGCGGAGCGCTACGTTGTTGCCCTCGAGTCTGAGATCCGTCTCGCGGTCGAGAGCGGCTCTCGGTTTGCCACCATGAACGAGGTCGATACGATCTACTTTGGTGGCGGCACACCAACGACTCTCAGCATCGATCAGATTTCTCGTATTCTCGAAGCATGCCGGCAGACATTCGCTGTCGATGCGACAAGTGAGATCACGGTGGAGGCAAATCCAGGGTTGATTTCGAGGGAGTATCTTGACGACATGAGGGCGCTTGGCGTCAATCGCCTGAGCTTTGGCGTGCAGTCATTTGATGATCGCGAACTGCAGATGATCGGGCGCATTCACGACGCTCGCGAAGCGCGTCATGCGTTCCATCTTGCTCGCGACGCCGGCTTCCGGAACATCAGTCTCGACCTCATCGCTGGTCTGCCCGAGCAGGTCATGACCACCTGGCGCGAAAACCTCGAAGCTGCCTTTGAACTTGCCCCGGAACACCTCTCCGTCTATTTGCTCGAACTCTACAAGGATGCGCCGCTGATCCATCGAATCGAGCGAGGTGAACTGCGCTCGATCGACGAGGAAGTGACGATTGCCAGCTATTTTGCCCTTGTGGATGAAGCAGAGCGCCGAGGCTTCGAGCATTACGAGCTGTCGAACTGGGCCAGGCCAGGCCGCGAATCTCGCCACAATCTCAAGTACTGGACCGGTGCTTCTTACTGGGCATTTGGTGTCTCGGCTGCCGGATACGATGTCGACTCCCGATGGTCGAATACACGGAACATCAACGACTATCTGAACCGCATTGAGCAAGGAGAATCGCCGGTCGCGGAGACCGTTGAACTGAGCGGGGAGGACCGTCAGAGTGAGGCGCTTTTTCTCCAGTTGAGGTTGAAGCACGGTGTTGACTTACGGGAACATGAAGCGCGATTTGGCGTCGATGTGCTCGCACGATACGCGCCTGATCTCGAACGCTTGAGTGAAGCAGGTTTGGTCGAGGTAAGCGATGGCGTCCTGCGGATTTCTCGCGCCGGGACCGTCCTCGCTAACGAGGTCTTTGCTGTCTTTGTCTAGATTGGGACTAACGCCATGATTGATTGGATCGACTTGCGCAGTGATACCGTCACCCGTCCGACATCGGCGATGCGGCGAGCGATGGCCAATGCCGAAGTTGGAGATGATGTTTATCGTGAGGATCCGACGGTCAACCTCCTCGAAGAACGCGCGGCCGTGGCCTTCGCGAAGGAATCAGCGCTCTTTGTTCCGTCGGGGACGATGGGCAATCAGATTGCGGTCAAGCTCCACACGAGGCCGGGCACGGAGGTTGTCCTCGAAGAGCGCAGTCACATCTTCAACTTCGAAATGGGCGCCGCAGCGACGATTTCGGGCGTCACCTTCAGACCAGTTCGAGGTGACCGGGGTTTGCTGAGCTGGGATCTCCTCGGCGCCGTAATCCATGATGGCGCGCCGTACTATGTCACACCGACATCGCTCATTACCCTTGAGAATACTCACAACATGGCGGGTGGCAGTGTCTTGCCGCTCTCGCAGGCAAGCGAGATTTGCGAACGAGCGAGGGCGCTTCGACTTCCAGTTCATCTTGATGGCGCGCGCGTCTTCAACGCCGCACTGGCATTGGGTGTTTCCGTTGCCGAGATAGCAAGACCATTTGGGTCGGTCATGTTTTGTCTCTCGAAGGGACTCGGCGCGCCGGTAGGGTCAATGCTCGTCGGCGAGAAGGCGTTTATCGAGGAGGCTCGAAACTGGCGGAAGCGACTGGGAGGCGGGATGCGTCAGGTCGGCATTTTGGCGGCGGCGGGTCTGGTCGCCCTTGACGAGTCGCCGCAGAAACTCGTCGAGGATCATGCGAACGCGAAGAGGCTGGCTGAGGGCCTTTCTCAGATTCGAGGCATTGTGATTGATCCCCAGTCGGTCCAGACGAACATCGTTGTCTTCGATGTCTCGGCAACCGGAATGACTACCGGCATGCTTGCCGACGGACTCAAAGGGAGAGGCATTCTGGCCAATGGGATCAACCCGCGTGAAATGCGCATGGTAACTCACTATGATGTCAGCCGTGGCGCGATCGAACGCACGATCGAGATCGCCCGCGAGCTCATCGAGAGGTAAGCAGAAACAGTTGAGTGCGCCCCACTTGATCATCGCGATTGACGGCCCGGCCGGTGCAGGCAAGAGCACGCTTGCACGCGCCCTCGCGCGACGACTCGGTTACCTCTACATCAATACCGGAGCGATGTATCGGGCGGTTGCCTGGAAGGCTTTGCAGGAGGGCCTGTCGCTCGAGGATGAAGCGCAGATGGGTGCGCTGGCGGCTGATTCGCTGATTGAACTCAAGGGTGCGCCCGACGATCTGCGCGTCATGATCGATGGGCGTGATGTGACAAGCGAGATATCTCTGCCGGAAGTCGGGAAAGCCGCCTCGATCATCTCGACTATCTCGACGGTCCGTCGTGCTCTTGTCGCCCGGCAGCGGGAGATGGGTGCCATGGGAGGTGTCGTCATGGAAGGGCGCGATATCGGGTCGAAGGTGTTCCCCGGGGCAAGTGTCAAGATCTTCCTGGATGCATCATCAGGGGACCGAAGTCGACGCCGCCATCGGCAGGACACGCGGAGCGGAGTGTCGGGTTCGTTGGCGAGCACAAAGGCGGAAATCGAAGAGCGCGACCGACGTGATTCGACGAGGCTCGATTCTCCATTGATCAAGTCTGAGGGTGCGCACTATCTCGATTCATCTGGTCTCTCGATCGATGAGGTCGTCGCGCTGGCCCTTGACCTGGTCGTTGAAGCGCAGTCAGGACGGTCGTGATGTTTACCGGGATCGTCGAGACGCTCGGAGTGCTTAGCAAAGTGACCGAGGTCGACCAGGGGCTCCGAGTCGAAATCAGCACGGATGGTGTTTTTGACGGCGTCACTCCGGGCGACAGTATCGCTGTCAACGGTGTTTGCCTGACTGTGGTGGAGATCAGCTTCAACCAGTTGTCTTTTGACATTTCGGCGGAGACCTTGCGGCGGACCAGTCTGAGGCAGACGCGCGAGGGGGCGCGAGTCAATCTCGAACGGCCGGTGACACTGGCTTCGAGACTTGGAGGTCATCTCGTCCAGGGCCACGTTGATGCGACCGGTCAGTTGATCGAGGTGCTCGCCGCCGGAGAGGGTTTCAATGTGCGGATTGGATTCCCACCGGAGTTCGGCCGGTACATCGTCGAGAAGGGCTCGATAGCTGTCGATGGGATCAGCCTCACGGTCGCAAAGCTCGGAGAAGACTGGTTCGAGATCGCGATCATCCCGCATACGTGGCGATCAACGAATCTGAGCGGCCTTGAGCTTGGCGCGGACGTCAACATCGAGGTGGATGTGATCGCAAAGTACGTTGAGAAGTTGATGCGGCGGTGATCACTTATGGCTCTTGCAAGCATTCGACAAGCTCTCGATGACATTCGCAACGGGCGTCTGGTGATCGTCGTTGACGACGAGGATCGCGAGAATGAGGGCGACCTTGTCTGCGCCGCGGAACTGATCACGCCCGAGTTGATCAACTTCATGGCTCGCGAGGCTCGAGGTCTGATCTGCATGCCACTGACGGAAGAGCGCTGTGATGAACTCAATCTCCCGCTCCAGGTCACCGAACGTGAAAACGACTCGAGCTTCGGGACTGCCTTCACCGTCTCGATCGAAGCCCGCGTCGGCGTCACAACCGGTATCTCAGCCGCAGATCGTGCGACAACCATTCGGACTGCCGCCGACCCGGTGACGGAGGCATCAGACCTCGTTCGACCAGGCCACGTCTTTCCCTTGAGAGCCAGGAATGGGGGCGTTCTGATGAGGCCTGGACAGACGGAGGCGAGTGTCGACCTCGCGCGCATCGCCGGTCTGACCCCCGCGGCTGTCATCTGCGAGATCATGAATGACGACGGCACGATGGCTCGCTTGCCCCAACTCCTCGATTTCGCGGGAAAGCACGAACTAAATCTCATCTCCGTCGCTGACCTGATCAGATATCGAATCGGTACCGAGGTGCTGGTCCGCCGGGTTGGCCAGGCAAAGGTCCCGACGATTCACGGGGAATTCAAGGCGATCGCTTTTGAGAACGTCCTCAACCGGGAAGTTCACCTCGCCATGGTGCTTGGTGAGATTGTCCCGGATGAGCCCGTTCTTGTGAGAGTTCACACTCAGTCAGTCCTCGGAGACGTCTTCGGCAGCCTGCGTGACGACCACGGCTCACAATTGCAGGTGGCGTTGCGCACGATCCGGGAGCGCGGCTCAGGTATCGTCCTCTATCTCAAACAGGAGATGCGCGGACTCGGGTTGGCGGATCAGTTGAACAACTACGCACGAGCTGATCACGCCGCGGACGCTGTTGCCGGTCCGGCGGAAAACCGCGACCTGGTGGCAGCTGTCCGTGACTATGGAACCGGCGCTCAGATTCTGCACGAACTCGGTGTCAGGAAACTCATTCTCCTCTCGAATCGACCGCCGAGGCTGCACGCCCTCGAGGGTTTTGAACTCGAGATCGTCGGCCACATCCCTCTCAGCTCAAGCTGATCCGGCCTGGCCAAAATCTAGAAGAAGAAACAACGGAATATACGGAAAGTGACGGAAAAGAGGGAAGAACCCCCTTTGCCTCTTCCGTCCTTTCCGTCACTTTCCGTATGTTCCGTTGTCTCTCCTACGCGCCTAAGCGAAGCGTCCCGTCCTCAGTGACACTGGGTTGCGGCTCGAGGACGCATTCCGGTTCAAGCTCATTGGTTGAGGTCTCTGGTGGCAGTGGAGGCGCAGTGGTGGCCCTGAAGCTGACCTGATTGGGCGACTGGACAACGACTTCGCGCGTCTCGGGCTCCGGCTTGACGGCGAAGAAGATTCCGTTGATCAGATGTGCGACTCCCCTCACCGCAGGGACCAGCGCAAGCACCCAGAGGGTCTCCACCACCGGAGCAAAGCCCGTCAGGTGGGTCATATCAAGCTTGGTCGCGAGATCGCGCTCGATGCCCGCGAGCAGTCCAGACGTCGCGGCGGCGTGAAGGATCGTATAGAGTGCGCCCGCCGAAGCACCGCCACCGACGATCGAGAGCATTGCCTGTTGCAGGCTGTATCGACGGGTGCTGCCGCCGCGAACATTTTTGACCCTGATCGGAATCGGCGCCGGCTTTGGCGTCGCCACTGAAGCCTCGGGCTTTCTCAGCCGATGAGTGTGCTTGATCTTTTGATTGAACCCCTGCTTCGCCTCCTCGAAGCCAACGCGCAGACTCAGACCAAGGTCTCGAAGATCGTCCTTCAGCGAATCGAAGTCGAGCGGGCTCCGCTTTCCTTCCATCGCGTCAACAATCAGACCGAGATTGGTTCCGCACGCTCGGCAGAAACGCTGGCCGGGTGTTCCAGTGCTGGCACACTTAGGGCAGTACATTGCTTTCTCCAGCCTCTCCTACGCTCGCTGCCGCCAGACGGTTCCGCGAAAACCGCGAGCGCGACTGTGGGTGTGGTCAGACCTTCTTCCTGGTCCGCTTTTCCCTTTTGTAGACTGCGCGAATGACGGTCTTGATGTTGCCACGCACATTGAAATCGCCTTCGATCCAGAACTCGAGGGGGTCGCATGCCGCGACGAAGTCCTGCAGGATACGATTGACGACGTGCTCGTGGAATATCTTCACGTTTCGATAAGCGTTGATGTAGAGCTTAAGTGATTTGAGCTCGACGCAGAGCTTGTTCGGCACATAACGCAGGTTGAGCGTTGCAAAATCGGGGAAGTCGGAAAACGGACAAATCGCCGTCAACTCATTCGAGGTAAACGAGACTTCGATGCGATGACCGGGATACTCGTACTGAAACGTTTCGAGAGGCGGAAACGTCATCTCATCGATCGGCGTCGATCTCATGACAAGTTGCCCCACCGGGTTCACTTCGCGCTTCTTAGTGCGGGCTCGAATTGCCTTGGTTCTTTTCTTGTCAGCCAATGAAAACTCTCCTCGTTATCTCTTTTGCGTCAGCCCTTCAGTTCACTGACGATCTCAGTCGCTATTCGGCGCGCCTCGTCGAGCGCATCTGGCGGCAGCGAGATGGCAGCGACCACCGCATGACCGCCGCCGCCGTATCTTTCGCAGATCCTTGCCAGATCGTGCTTGCGCGGTCGCGACGCCCACGGATTTGAGCCCACCGATATCTTTGCGCGAAAAGACGAATGGCTGACACTGACACTGTAGGTCGCTTCTGGAAACAAGTAGTAGGGAATAAACTTGCTGTATCCCTCCATATCAGAATCGCTGACGTCGAAGAAGAGAACCGACTCTTCGAGGCGTGCTTCGCGGCGAATGATATCGATCGAACGCAGATGTCGTTGATAGAGAGGGTCTATTCGTCCGGCAACGTAGTCGGATGTCGCCACTTCGCCGAGCGCCTTGACCTGCAAGTCGCGAATGATCCTCTCGATCAGATGGGAATCCCGATCAGCTTCGATGACGAGCGCCAGACGCAGTGCTGGTGCTTTCATCTCGACCGCTTCCGCGGCTGACTGATAGAGCGCGCCATCGATGATGTTGGCCCAGTGTATCAACTCAGCAAGCGGGGCCGGATCGAAGCCGAAAGTGCTGGCGGTCGTATCGGCAATAAATTTGGTGCAGGATTTATAGGAGGCATCGAGAAACTTCTGTCCACTTTTGTCGAGTCGAAAGTGGGTCTCATCCTGAGGAGAGAGAAAGGCGCTTCGGTGATGATCAAACCACCAGGTCAAATGGGGTGTCGGGCTGTATTTGAAGTCGACAATAGCATTCTCGTCGCCATCAAATGACTCCTCGTCAAAAAGTGCGCCGGCCCGATGCATCATCGGCTGGAACGCGATTTCCCATCCAGGATTGACTCGTTCCAGATAGAAGCGTGCGAAGACTGCGGCGGAGGAGACCCCGTCGAAGCAGTTTCCGTGGTAGCAGATTTTCATTCTCATTGATGTTGAAACGTCCCGTGTTGAGCTGATCCTGCACGCGGACGCGTTCTGGACTGAGCCGCAGTGCCCGCCAGATTAAGACTTCCCCCGGCGGGATGCAAGCGACGGAACGACTCAGCGCGATGCGGTGACGTCGATGACTATTTCGCCATAAGTCCCAGCGGCTTGAAGCCGCCAAACCGCCGATGTTAGTATTTGCCCGCCGATCTGAACATTAAACTAGTTTCATTCCTCAGATAGCATCCTCACAGGGGAAACACTCGATGAGCCTGCCAGTCCTTGCTCTTTCGTTCCTCGTTCTGCTTGTCGCTGGTTATCGGTTTTATGGTCGCTGGGTTGCCCGCCAGTTCGTGATTGACGACTCGCGGGCGACACCGGCGCATGAGAAGAGCGATGGGATCGACTATGTTCCGACCCCGAAGTTCTATCTCTTCGGTCAGCACTTTTCCGCGATCGCTGCTGCAGGGCCGATCGCCGGACCGATACTGGCATGTCAGTCCTGGGGTTGGATGCCATGTCTGATCTGGATCAGCCTCGGGGTTGTCTTCATCGGCGCAGTGCATGACTTTGCGAGCTTGACAGCTTCGGTTCGGCACGGCGCGTGCTCGATCGCGGAGATAACTCGCGAACATCTCGGCCCGCGCGCCGGACGCGCGATGATGGGCTTTATCTGGATCGCGCTCATCTACGTCATCGTCGCTTTTGCCGATATCACCGCGGCCAGCTTCACCGGTATCACGGAGGAGCTTGCTGGAACGCAGGTGCAGTTCAACGCCGGTGGGGCTGTCGCCGCTGCAAGCATCATGTATCTTCTGCTGGCGATCCTCATGGGTATAGTCCAGCGGTACCTGTCGCCACCCCTCTGGTTGGTGACGGTGATCTTTGTTCCAACGACGCTTGCGCTGTCGTGGCTGGGAACCAAGATGTCGACTTTCCTCCTCCTCGATGTCAAGACCTGGGGCTTGCTGATCATCGGTTACTGTTTTGTTGCGTCGGTGGTCCCGGTGTGGGCGCTCCTTCAACCAAGAGGGTACCTTGGTGGCTTTGTTCTCTATCTCGCACTGACCCTCGGTGTCGTGGGCATCTTCTTTGGAGGCTATGAGATCAAGCAGGAGGCATTTCGTTCGTGGGATGTCGGTGGCATGACGGGCTCGCTCTTTCCGTTTCTTTTCGTAACGATCGCGTGCGGAGCGTGTTCCGGCTTTCATGGGCTCGTCTGCTCGGGGACCACTGCAAAGCAGATCGACCGCGAGTCGCATCTGCAGCCGGTTGGTTATGGGGCGATGCTCGCCGAGGGTTTTGTGGCGATGATCGCCCTCGTGACGATCATGATCGTCAGCAACGATGACATCAAAGGCTTGCGGCCGGGGACGATCTACGGCAATGGGATCGGGAGGTTCATGACCTTGATCGTTGGTCGGGACAACCTCCAGTTCGCGATTACCTTCGGTGCGATGGCCTTCTCGACCTTTGTCTTTGACACCCTCGATGTCTGTACGCGGTTGGGCCGGTACATCGTTCAGGAGCTCTTCAACTGGCCGACCCGCGCGGGTGCGTTTGTCGGAACACTGGCGACCGTGGCGCTACCACTATACTTTGTCTGGGTGGCACAAGAGGGCTCTTACCTGCGATTCTGGACGCTCTTTGGAGCCTCGAATCAACTGCTCGCGGCCTTGACCTTGCTTTCAATCACCTTGTGGCTCTATCGGGCAAGACGGAGGATCGCCTTCACTCTGTTACCGTTGCTTTTTGTATTGACGGTCACGCTTTGGTCGCTGTCAAAGCTGGTCATCGGTAATTTCCGTGTCGGGCACGGCCTGGACATTTCGATGATCAACGGAATCACGGCGCTAGCGTTCATCGGGCTTGCGGTCTATCTTGCCGTGACCGCACTGATCAAGCTGAGAGCTGAGAGGAAAGCGCTTCTGCCTGAGCCAGCGTAGGCAGGCTCCGATAACTGACGAGCCTGCGCTGTCGGGCAGTAAGGGCGTTATTCCTCAGGGTCGAGGCGAATATTAAGGCTGCGGAGGAATTGTTGGTCGTCCTTGGTGAGTTCGGTTAGCGAAAGGGTTGACGATTCCTCAGGCGGAGGCTTTTCCTTGAAGGCGATCGTTGCTTCGAGGACAAGAAAGGCGTCGTGGCCGACCTCTCGCAGTTCTTCGAGCGCAGCATTTACGGAAGGCGATGCATTGATCGAATCGTTGATTGCCTCGCCGAGTTTTTTGACAAGTCTCTGGAGTTCCTCGTCCAAGTCGCCGTCCCATCTTTTCGACCAGATTCGTCGTGCGCGCGAATTATAGCTGACTCTCTCGATCGGAAGCGATCAACTAACGTGCTAAAATCGCCATTGACTGGCAGATTTGCTGTGCAGTATGCCGCCGGATCCGAATGACATGAAGAGCCTCAAAGCGGATGGTCACAAAGAGCGATTCTTGACCTCCTCGGAGATCGAGGTTCCCAACCATCTCTCACCCAAAGAAGTTTCGATCGATTACGACCGAGATCTCGCGGACCCCGGGGGGTATCCATTTACCCGCGGTGTTTACGCAAGTATGTACCGTGGTCGCCTCTGGACGATGCGGCAGTATGCGGGTTACGCAACGGCCGAAGAATCGAACCACCGGTACAAGTACCTCCTCGAGCAGGGGACGACGGGACTTTCAGTTGCCTTCGATCTGCCGACGCAGATCGGCTACGACAGCGACCACAAGCTGGCAGAAGGAGAGGTTGGACGCGTCGGCGTGGCGATCGATTCGATCGCAGACATGGAGACGCTCTTTGATGGGATTCCTCTTGATCGCGTTTCGACTTCAATGACGATCAACGCGACTGCCTCGATCCTCCTCGCTCTCTATATCGCTGTCGCGCGCAAACAGGGCATTGCTCAATCGCAGCTCAATGGCACCCTGCAAAACGACATCTTGAAGGAGTACATTGCCCGAGGGACCTACATCTTCCCGCCGCGGGCGTCCCTTCGCATCATCACCGACATCTTTGCGTACTGCGCGAGTGAGGTGCCGAACTGGAATATGATCTCGATCTCCGGGTACCACATTCGCGAGGCTGGTTCGACTGCGGTACAGGAGGTAGCGTTCACACTTGCGGATGGGGTAGCGTACGTCCAGGCCGCGATTGACGCGGGTCTCGAAGTTGACCGGTTTGCCCCGCGGCTGGCCTTCTTTTTCAACGCGCACAACAATTTTCTTGAGGAGATTGCGAAGTACCGTGCGGCACGGCGTCTCTGGGCGCGGCTCATGAGGGAGCGGTTTGGCGCGAAGGATCCGCGATCTCTCATGATGCGGTTTCACGCGCAGACTGCGGGCTCGAGTCTGACCGCGCAGCAACCAGAAGTGAACGTCGTGAGGACAACGATTCAGGCGCTGGCCGCTGTTCTGGGTGGAACTCAATCGCTTCACACGAATGCGATGGATGAGGCTCTCGGCCTGCCAACGGAGAACGCGGCAAGGATCGCATTGCGAACGCAACAGGTGATCGGTTTTGAATCGGGCGTCGCGGAGACGGTGGACCCGTTGGCGGGCTCCTACCTCGTCGAGCATCTGACCGACGAGATTGAGCGGCGCGCTGAGGATTACATTGCACGTATCGACGAGCTCGGCGGAATGCTCGCGGCCATCGAGACAGGGTTTG
>JANNRD010000728.1:0-2947 GCA_031401095.1 Acidobacteriota bacterium | reverse complement strand
GGCAGGCCGAACGAAGCGGTCGTAAATGTCGATGGACCGGGAGTTCTAAGAGCTGTAGACGAGTCCGGGTTGGGGAACACGAATTCAGCTGCGCAGAATGGATTGACGGCGATCATAGCGCTGGGGATGTTGGGGGATCGTTTGCCGGCAGAGTTTCCGCCTCAGGAAGCCGCACCCGCGGGTCGGGGAGGGCAGCGCCCGCCTGGGAATTGAACTGCGCTGAGCTGCGTAATCACCGGAATGTGAGACCGATGCGTACACCAATGAAATTCGTGCTTCTGAACACTGGGAAGTAGTGATCTCGAACTTCGACGCGCAGGCCGACGCGTTCCTTGAACCAATAATCAACACCGCCCCCGACCTTGAACCCGCTCGCGACTTCGTTGCGGAACGCGAGCGAGTATCCGCCAGTGAGGAATGGATCGAGCTTTCCACTCGAAGTGGCAGTTCGAAAGTGATACGACGCATTGCCCGAGCCTATACCAAAACCGGAACCCATTCCCGTCATCGGCCCGATGTATCCGATCTCGCCTCCAGCACCGAGTCCTTTGTAGACCAGTCGCTCACCGCCAACGCCGACGTGCAGCGTTGCAGTCGTGCCACCGTCACCAACGGAAGCCCCGGGCGCGCCGAATCCATATCCGTAGCCGCGGTGCTCGCGTGCAGTCTGGGCATTTGCCAGGCCTGTAATCATCGTCAGGACAACGCCAATCAAGAATGCTCTTCGCATGGACTTCTTCCTCCGCTGTAGAATTGCAGCACGAAGGGTCCTGCTATCCGACCTATTGGCAAGATGCGGGCCATTCTTCGCAGTGAACGAAACAAATGGATTAGGGGAGAAAGAGAGATGAGGCTACTCGAGTCTTGCGGCATCAAAAGGCGTCGGTTGTCGGGTAATTCTAGCGCCTATGCACGGAGGTGGGCTGGTGTGGATGTCGCCGGCAGTTTTTCGTCACCCGACTCCGTTTTCACCCAGACTGACGATCTTCGGGTAAGGCGACCTACTTGGCGTCGAGGTGTGCAAACCGGTCATTCATGGCTGCCAACCGGTTGAGGGAGAGTTCGATCATCCGATCATCAAAGATGGCCCGCTTGCGGCGTCCGGCCGCAATGCCTCCGGGCCATTGACCAAGCCCGTCACGTATGGCTCCAACATCCGGGTTGATCGAAGCCTCCGAGATCAACCAGTCAACCGTAGCCAGCAGTTCCATTCCGAGTGGGGACTCAAAGCCATCGATCGTCGCACTAGTCAATTCGAGTGCGGGGGCGTACTCCACTGCCTCGGCTCCGTTTAGATATCCTTCCAAGGCCGCCCTTCTGGAGTCTTCGAACCAGATGGGATCGAAGGGGCCAGCGTCGCTCAATCGCTTGGCGCAGTGAAGATAGCTACCATCAAGTCCGTTAAGCAGATGCCGAAGGCGGTCGGCATATGGACCGTACTTATTGGCCGAAAATTTGAGCGATAATGGATCGCGCAACCAAAGGCGTCTTATCGTGCGATGAAGAAACCAGGCTAGCTTTTGGACTTCGAGGTTGGTGCACTCAAGTCCGAGCACCGAATAGCGTCGGACCAACTCTGCAATCAAAGCTCTCGCCGGAGTCAACTTCTCAGCTCCAACAGTCTTGGGAGCATTCTGATAGTGATCACTCGGGCCGTAAACGAACACGTCAACGTCTGACAGGCTACCCAATGCCGACTCGATCTCGAGTCGAACATCATCCCATTTCAAGCCGCCGTTGCCACATCCGAGGGGGGGAACCGCGATCGACTTGATACCGAGTTCGTCGATCACCCTCACGAGGTCGCTAAGACCTTCTTTCACCCACACAAGTTCCGAACGGCTACGCCAGTGCTTCTTGGTCGGAAAATTGATAATCCAATGAGGTCCAATCAGCGCATCATTCTTCGTGACGAACATGTGCCCAACACGGACTCTTCCTTTTTTGCACGCTGCTTCATACGCAATCGCATTAAGTGGGAATGCCTCGCGAAACATCAACGCGATGCCGCGACCCATTACACCGACCTCGTTGACCGTATTGACCAATGCCTCGGCCGGTGCGGTAAGAAGATTGCCTTCGGTATAGCTGATCATTCGAAGTACCAAGCAGATCTTACTACAACGTCGAGGCTCAGTCCCGCGTTATCAATCTCGCTTCGAACTCGGTCCGCCTGCTCGGACCCGTAACATGCGATCCCCATTAATGCCGTCGCGGGAAGGTGTCGATGAATGAGGGCCTCAGCCTGATATCGTTCGAACCTGCCCGGATCATTGAGGTCCTTCCTAAAGTTTCGTGACTGCAGTTGTTGCCAATCGATCTGGTCCAAATGTCGCAGGTCATCAAAGAATGTCGCAGTCTGGAGATACGCGTGTCGATCGGTAAACACGAAGTCTATGCCGACCTCAACCATCCTTCGCAGCGACGTCACCAGAATGACGATGTCTGACATGGCCACCTGCTTCACACCGCCAGATCCGGTCTTGATGTTAAGCAACATTGGCGAGCAAGGCGTGAAGTAGAACGGGACATAGTCACTCAGAGTCCCCAAGGGCGGCACCGGGATTTCCCTGGCCGCGCGCTTCGCGATGAGTTCCGCACTTCCAATCTCACGATAGTTCGGATCGCGCTCTTCGGCATTGCGGCAGTACAACCCATTGGCCAATTGCCATTGGATATTGTCGATATGGGTAATGCGGAAGATCAATGCCTTTTCAGGAGTCAGGTCTATCATTCGAGCGACATCGTAACTCCAAGGCTTGGTTCCACCAAACGAAGTTTTCGCTCGAACTCAAGCCGCCGCCCACATCTCCGACAACGCCTCCGCCTGCTCCAGCACCGTCTGTGTAGCCTTCTCCTGCTTGTCCGGTGGATACCCGTGCTTGCGCAGTATCCTCTTCACCAAAACCCGCAAATGCGCGCGAATATTCTCCCTCACCGTCCAGTC
>JANNRD010000727.1:0-1777 GCA_031401095.1 Acidobacteriota bacterium | reverse complement strand
CGTCCCGCGCTTGATACATCAACCTAATTCCTCTCTGTGCTTTCTCTGTGTCTCCGTGTCTCTGTGGTTCATCGCTACGAGATCTCTGTTACATACCACTAGTGCGCTGATTCTCACCACAGGCCGAGGTAGGGCTCGGCCTTCCCAGGGAGTCGATGAGCCGTGAAGCGCGGAGCCCTGGGAACGCCGAGCCCCAGCTCGGCCCGTGGTGAGAACCGAGACAGTGTGCTAATAGTCGACGGCGCCTTCGCAGTCTTGCGCGATTTGTGACCTCAATGAGAATCCTTGGTGCGCGTTGGTTGCTTCCGGTCGTTTCGGCGCCGATAGAACACGGAGCGATTGCAATCAGCGGCGATGAGATCGCAGCGGTCGGTTCTCTCTCAGAGCTCGAGGCTCGGTTCCCCGAAGCGGTCGTGCAGGATCTCGGTGAAGCGGCAATCCTTCCGGGTCTGATCAATCTCCATACACATTTGGAACTGACGATCTTCCGTGGACGCCTGGAGATGACCAGCTTCAAGGAATGGATTGGCGAACTGGTTCGGCTGAAGCGCGAAGTTCTGACGATCGAGCAACTTCGATTGAGTGCTCGTCTTGGCTGCATCGAAGCAATCCGGGCCGGCGTGACGACTGTCGCCGATACGGCAGAAGCTGACGCAGTGCTCCCCGCGTTGATCGAGAGTGGCCAGCGCGGGGTTGTCTTTCAGGAGTGTTTTGGGCCCGCCACGGAGCAGGCTGATGCGAGCATTTCAGAGCTTGAGCGAAGACTTGATGCTCAATGTGAGAGGCTGGATCGGGGTGGACTGGAGGTGCGGAGCCGGCTGTCTGTCGGTATCTCGCCACACGCGCCTTATACCGTTTCGGCGGAACTCTACCGTCGGACTGCTGAAGTTGCGGCAAGACGCAATCTGGACCTGGCGCTGCACGCCGCCGAGTCGCGTCATGAGGAAGAGCTTCTTCGGCAGGGTACTGGTCGTTTTTCTGAGTCGCTCCGGGAACGTGGGATTGGATGGATCGCGCCCGGTGTTTCAATGATCTCGTATCTCGATGGGCTGGGAGTTCTGGCACGCGGGCCGCTGCTTATTCATTGCGTCAATGTCGATCAGAGAGATCTCGGTTTGATGGCGGAAAATGGGGCGCGGATGGCGCACTGTCCGAAGTCGAATGCGAAATTCGGCCATGGAATCGCACCGCTTGGCGAAGCATTGAAGGCAGGTGTCAGGGTCGGGTTGGGAACTGACAGTGTCGCAAGCAACAATAATTGCGATCTGATCGAGGAAGCGCGCTTTGCCGCGCTCTTGCATCGAGTAGGAGGGGCAAGAGGGGCAAGCGATGATGAAGCTGAAGAGTTTGATGCCGATCGGATGCTGCGTCTGATGACGATCGATGGCGCTCGCGCGCTCGGCCTCGAGGGCAAGATCGGTTCTCTCGAAGTGGGAAAACAGGCAGACCTGATCGCGATCGATCTCTCGTCCGCACACAACACACCCCATTACGATCCCGCAAGCGCGGTAGTCTTTAGCTGCTCGGGCCGCGACTGCATCCTGACGATGGTTGGCGGGCGGGTGTTGTACGAAGGCGGCGAGGTCAAGACGATTGATGAGGAGACCGTACTCCTGCGGGCGGGAGCGATCGCGATGGGATTAACACAGAGACGCTGATAGCGCATTTGGAGGAAGGTTCAGAGTACAGGCTTTATCCTGCCACACTCGATTGGCACGCAACACGAGTCTGGCAGGCTAAAGCCTGTAAACTGAACCATCCAACAAATTTGTTTGAA
>JANNRD010000726.1:0-20283 GCA_031401095.1 Acidobacteriota bacterium | reverse complement strand
CCTGCGTAGAGACGATCCGTCGTCGCCACAGCACGAGCCTCGATGAGCCGCTCATCCGAGATCTCGCCTGTCGGAATGAGTTTCTCGAACGAGGCCCCATCCGCAGCACCTCTTGCGTAGGGGGCGTCGACAACGCTCAGTGAGCTCGCCACTCCGTGGATCTTTTTGATTTGCGTGTCGAGAACGCGCAGCTTGTTGACGCTCTCCCGACTAAAGACATCGTCCGCGACAACGGCAAGCACGAGATAGAGGTCATCACCGAAATCCCGGCGAGCGACCTCGTAATCAACCCGCTCTTTGCTTTCCCTCTGGATAAAGCTGAGTGGGGAGACATCGAGTTCGACGCCGCGGCGAAGACCGAATGCGCTGACTGCCGTCAGCAAAACGACGACGACGATGACCTGACGCGGATGGCGGACGATCCAGGCGCTGAAGCGACGCGACATCTAGTTGCCCCCAAGCAAGCGTTGACTCGACGCGCTGGTGATCGAGATCAGATTGCTCTCGGTGAAGAGCTTGGCCGGTAAGCCCGTGTTGAACTTCACGGAACTGGTACTGAGCCGTAGTTGCCGGTTCTGGATATGATCCTCGATCGCAATGCGCGTCATCGCCAGATGGCTGTCGATCGTTCTGACCTCTTCGATGCGAACTGTTTTCTGCAGTTTGTCTCCTTCGCCAAAGAGTTCGAACCTCGCTGGCGTCATGTCACTTTCGCGAAAGATTGCGACAATCCTCGGAAATGCCAGATTGCGCTCGAGGGGCGCTGAGAGTTCGTATCTGACAAGCGAGACGCCGCCCTCATCGACGCGCTCTCCCGGACCGGCCTCGTATTGCGAGAGCTCAAGCCAGAGGAGTTCCTGAATGGTGATCTTGGTTCCGCGAAGAGTGAGCGTGCTCATTGACGAAAGGCGAGCGAGCTTTTTCAAGCCAGCAAGGTACGAGAAGGCTTCTGTCGCAGCTTGAGGCTTCTCGATCGAGAGCAACGCCTTGTCGGTCTCTTCGCGTGGAGCGGTCACTTCGAGCAATGTCGAGACTGCTTCCGGAGCGTATCGGCGTCGCAACCGGAAGTCGATCTGCTCGCCGTTGCCTTCACCCGACTCGATTACCAATCTCATTTCCGAGGTCGAATCACTTGCCTTATCCTGCGTCGCTATCTGCCGAAGCAGTTCCGCAGCTGGTGGAATCGCGACCATCGTGGAGGGAGACGCGAGAGGTGAGCCGCGCCCTCCACGGTCCCCAGGGGACGTGCAGGCGGTCAGGCAAAGAACAGCCGTCAGCGTAGACGCTATAAGACAACGCGACATATGACACTCCTCAAACAATTGCTTGCCGAAGCTACTGTCAGCGGCTTGGTGCATTCCACCAGCGGAGCCTTGATCAGGTTGCTTCGTATGACAGCTGCGATACTCACCGACGCCGGCCTTTCCCGTCAAGCGCGTTGCATGCTCTTGCGCGTGACAGAGCAGATCAGATCAGTTATCATTCGCGCTCTTCGATCATTCCCGCTCTTCCCCGACGGCGAGGAATGGAAAAGGCAAACTGAGAATGCAGCGACCGACTTACCTCGTCACGGGCGCCCACGGCTTCATTGGCGCCTGGACCATCAAGAGACTACTCGCGGAAGACGTGGACATGGTGATCCTTGATCGCAGCACCGATCCACACCGGTTGCGCATGATTCTGGATGAAGGGGAGGTCAGGCAACTGCACTTTGTCGCCGGCGACATCTGCGATTTCGAACCACTGAGTCAGATCATTGGACGCCATGAGGTCACGCACGTCATCCATCTGGCTGGACTGCAGGTTCCCTCGTGTCGTGCTGACCCCCGGCTCGGGGCGATGGTCAACGTCATCGGGACGATCAATGTCTTTGAAGCCGCGCGTCAACACCCTGGACAGATCAGCCAGATCGTCTATGCCAGTTCCGCAGCCGTGTTTGGAGAAGCCAGTGACGACCAACCGGTAACCGAACGTCAGGCGACCGATCCGACGTCACATTATGGCGCGTTCAAGAGGTGCAACGAAGACAACGCGCGAGTCTTCTTTCTCGACCACGGAATACCGAGCATCGGATTGCGTCCGCTGACTGTGTATGGTGTGGGACGCGATTTTGGCGTCACCTCCGATCCAACGAAGGCGATGAAGGCGGCAGTTGTGGGAAGGCCGTTTCACATTCGCTTCGGGGGCCGGACGGATTTCCTCTACGCGCGGGATGCCGCTGACGCTTTTCTTCGCGCCACAAAATCCAACCTGGACGGCGCACATGTGTTTAACCTGCACGGTCAGGCCGCGGCGATCTCTGAGATCGTCAGTGAGATCGAGCGCGCGCGACCGCAGGCGAGAGGGACTATCACACACGCACCTAATCCTCTTCCAATACCCGCGGAACTAAGTGATGCGGCGATCCGGACGGCGCTCGGCGATCTGCCATCGACCCCGTTGCGCGCCGGGGTCGAGGAAACGATCGAACGCTTCGAGACTCTCGAGCGCGAAGGCCGGCTCGACACCAGTGATCTTGATGTCTAGTGCCCGAGGTATTTCTTTGCCCTGTCCATCGGGAAGACCTCCGTTGAGGTATGACGCATAGTCGCAAAGACCCGGAGATCGGCGACAAGCCGGAGAGACAATAATGCGCGCGCTAGCGGTCTACGGTAGTGAAAAGATGGAGATGCGTGAGGCCGGACGGCGCGCACCCGGACCTCGCGAAGTTGTCATCGCCGTCGGCGCAGTCGGACTCTGCGGAACCGATTTCCACATCTATGAAGGCCGCGCCAACTATCACACCGACGCCTCGGGTAAGCCGATTCCGACGAGTGTCGAGTCACAGATTCTTGGTCACGAGTTCGCCGGCACAATTGTCGAAGTCGGGAGCGAGGTCCGTGATCTCAAAGTGGGTGACCGAGTCGCGGTTGATCAGGGATTGAACTGCAGCAGTCGAGGGCGCGCCGGATGGTGCGAGTATTGTTCGACCGGGAGTTCGCATCAATGCTTCGAGTACGCAGAGCACGGAATTACCGGACTTCCGGGCGCACTCGCTGAGTACATCGTCGTACCGGGCGTCAATGCGATTCGCATTGAGAGCGACCTGACCCTCGAGAACGCCGCATTGACCGAACCGCTCGGGTGCGTCATTCACTCGAGCGATGCGGTTGAGGCGGCAGCGACTCGCTACCGTTTTGAGGGAGACCGCCCGATTCGCTCGGTGCTTATTATCGGCGCGGGCCCGGCGGGTTTGCTCTTCACGCAATACCTCAGGAGGGTCATCGGATTCGAGGGGCTTCTGATCGTCAGCGAGCCCAATCCGGTGCGTCGCGCCCTCGCTGCCGAATACGGTGCGTCGGCGATCGATCCAGTGACTCTGGACCTTGTCGGTGCCGTTCGCGAGCTGACCCGCGGCGAGCGAATACACTATCTCATCGAAGCAGCGGGCAATGCGCGAGTGTTCCGGCAGATGCCGGGTTTGCTGAGAAAGCAGGCGACTGTGCTGCTCTATGGTCATGGACACCACGGCGAGGATGTGGGGGTCCTCAACAACATTCAGTTCCTCGAGCCGGCGCTTGTGACTGCGGTCGGAGCGTCCGGCAGCATTGATTCTGACGGCAGGCCGCGAACTTATCGTCGCGCCCTCGAGTTGCTGAGCGCGGGGCGAATCGACGTCTCTCGTTTCATCACTCACCGCTACAGCAAACTCGAGGAGGTCCCACGCGCCTTTTCTGAGGATCGCTTCACGCCTGGCTACATCAAGGGCCTGGCCACATTGTCTTGAGACCGCGCCCGCTAAGAAAATGCCCGCGAGAATGGAAGACGGTAAAGAAAAAATGAACATGAGCCACCGGCTAAAGCCAGTTGTCCTTGCCTTGTCGGTAGTCACCCTGCTGATTGTTTCCGCGTGCAATCGGAAGGAAGGCGAGCAGAAGAAGGTGATCGCGGTCATTCCAAAGGGTGTTTCCCATTTCTTCTGGAAGAGTGTCGAGGCGGGCGCACTTGCTGCGGGCCGCGAGTTCGGGGTCGAGATTCGCTGGAAGGGTCCTGCACAGGAGACCGATTACACGGCGCAGATCAATATCGTCGAAGACGCGATCAACAGCCGGGTCGACGGGATCGTGCTCGCGCCTTCGCACGGTGACTCGCTTGTTCCCGTAGTCCTTCGCGCCCAGAAGGAAGGGATACCCGTCGCCATCTTTGATTCGGGAATATCGACGGATCAGTACCTTGCCTACGTCGCGACCGACAATCGGCAGGGTGGTGTCGTCGGGGCTGAGCGTCTCGCCGCCCAACTGGGAGGGAAAGGTGAGGTCGCCATTCTCGGTACCAAGAAGGGCTCAGTCTCTACCGATCAGCGCGAGACGGGTTTTCAAGACACCATCAAGGAGAAGTTCCCCGGGATCCAGATCGTCCAGTTCCTTTACGGTGAGGCAGATCGGGCCAAGTCGCTCGACAGAGCGACTGATATTCTGACTGCGCATCCCGACCTCAGAGGCATCTTTGCGTCCAATGAGTCATCATCGGTGGGAGCCGTGCAAGCGATCAAGCAAAAGGGGTTGGTTGGCAAGGTAGTGCTCGTCGGCTTCGACTCGAGCCCTAATCTGATCGAGGATCTCAAGGCTGGATCTCTTGATTCGCTGGTCCTCCAGAACCCGTACAAGATGGGCTACGAGGGCGTCAAGGCGATCGTCGACAAGCTCAATGGCAAGCAGCCGGTTCGACTGCAGGACACCGGTGTCAGGCTGCTTACGAAGGAGAACCTTGAAACGCCGGAAATGCAGCAGTTGATCAAGTTGCCATAGCGCGTAGGCTAGCTGACGGTCAGCGACCTCTCGAGTTTGACGCGAATAACCGCGCCCGAGTCAAGCCGAACTTCCTTGCCCTTTGTGAGGAGCACGCCGGCAACAACGCTTCCGCCCAGAATTGACGCGCCGGCGATTGCCCCGCCCTGGCTGATGCCGCCGTAGTAGCCGCCGTTGCCCTGCGAACCCGCAAGAATGGCGATCGTCACTCCGATACCACCGATACCGGCTGCCGTGGCTACATTACGGAGGAGGTCTCCACCACTGGTGCCCTCTTTAAGAGTGCCCTCGCTCGTCGCAGTGACCTTCTCGTCGCGGGCGAAATCGCTCACAGACTTGACGATCACCGCCAGCTTCTGATCCTGACCATCGATGCGAACTCGATCAAAAGTGACGTGCAGCCGACCCCCTTTGAAGGGACGACCAGCCGCATTCGCCAGTGTGACACGTCCCGTCACCTCGGTACCCCGCGGCAGTATCGTCTGACCGTCGACAATAACGTCTCGTCGAATCGTCGCAAAGACGACATCACCGACATCGTTGAGCTTGGAGCTCAACGGCTCGCTCAGGAGAAGTTGTAATTCGGTTCCCTCGGGGATGACCCGATCTGTCGTTCGAGAAGATGCGCGTTGCGGGATTCCCGCGAAGAGGAGCACCAGCACACAGACGAAAACTCGAAAATGCCTTTTCATCTCATTAACTCCCGTTGATGACCGCTCTCTCACCGCGCTTGGATGCGTCGTATTTGATTTTTAAAGATCCTCTTGGTCTAATAACGACGCTTGTTGGTCGCAATCATGCCATGAAATTATTCACAGTAGAAGAAGCGAACGCGCTGCTCCCCCAGTTACGCCGCCTGATGCTCGGCTTGGACGGACTAAAAACAAAGCTGCGAGCCATGGCGCCCGAGGCACAGCGTGCGAGCGCGCACGCGATCGAAGGGGGAGGAGCGTCGCATGGGATCGAATACGCGGCGACTGTCGCGAACTTCCTCGGGATGACCCAGGAGATTCTCGGGCTCGGCGTCGAAATCAAGGATTTCGAACGCGGCCTCTGTGACTTCCCACACTTGCGAGACGGCAAGGTCGTCTATCTTTGTTGGCAACGTAGCGAGTCGAGCGTTGAGTGGTGGCATGAGGTCGAGGGTGGGTTTGCAGGTCGCCAGCCACTCTGATGCCAGCCGCTTGATGTTGAGGCAACCCGACAATGGTCAAAGCTCATTCAGCCGTGAATCTTGAGCGTCCGCTCTTCAAGGGCGAGCACGTCGAACTGCTCAACGAGTTCTACGACCTGGTCGTGAGATTATGGGGGGAACACTATACCTCCCCGGTGTTTGCCGGTGACGAGATGATCTTTGCCCTCGGCGGCAACGGGTATGCCGTCGTCTTCTCGCACCTCGGCTTCAAGACACTCGTCGAGACAAGCACCCCGCAGGGCGCCATTGAGTTGCGAGCAGACCCCGATTCGGGGGCCGTCACGATTGCCAGAGTTACTTCTCCTGAAGGTGTCCCCACTGACGACTTGCTGCGAGATTTGATGAAAGGTATCGTCGACTACTACGAACGAGGACCTCAACTTCGCGTCTGAGATGTCACCTGACGGATCGAACGGCGCGGATTGCGCCTGTCATTGAGGTCCGAGATCAGCGGCTTCTTGGGAACTGGTCGGGGTTGTCGGTGAAGAGCGCATCAACGCCGAACGTGTAGAGAAAATGGTGCATCTCTGCCCGGACGTTGGGATACGAGCCCGTCGCTGCGGAGCGAAACGTGTAGGGTGTCACGGTCAGATTGAGATCGTGCGCCCGCTTGACCACCGTCGGGTCGCTCTCAATCAGCTTCTTCGTCGGGCCGATGCCCGAGGCAAACTGCTTGATCTCCTTCAGCCCGTTCGATGACAGCCACCGTCCATTCGGATCCGAATTGATCAGAAACACGAGTGGCAGTCTGATCTTGAGCCCGACCAACTTACGCAACGAGTCCGGGCTGAACGATTGGATGATGATCGGGGTCCTGGGGTCGGCTCCGGGACGGTCGAGCCGGTTCTTAGCAAGAATATCGACCAGTAACCGTTCCATTTCAAAGCCGCTTTGATCGTAGACCTCGGGTGTCTTGGTTTCGGGATAGAGACCGGCCTTCCCCCGCACCGCATCGATTGCTTCCTGAAAAGTCGGGATCCGAGCTCCCCGGAACTTGTCGCTGAACCAACTGCCAGCATCCAACTGCTTGAGCTCAGTGAGGGTGAAGTCCGAAACGCGCCAGTGGCTGCTCCCCCCTTCGACCCGATGACGATCCGGAAAAACGGTGGTCACATTGGTGGTCCGATCGAGGGTCAGGTCGTGCATGCAGACCAGGACCCCATCCTTTGATATCTGCAGGTCCTGTTCGACAAAATCGGCTCCCTGTTGGATCGCGAGCCGGTAAGCTTCGAGCGTGTGCTCCGGAGCGTAGGCGGACGCCCCACGGTGCGCCACCAGGACCTTTGCAGTTAAAGCTACACCGCGCGCTTCAAAAAATGTCACGCCGACAAGCAGCAGAAAGAAAAGCGGAACTTTAAGCGGTCCAGGGACATCTTTAGCAACGTACACGGGTAATCTCCTTGCACCGGATTGTGCACTGACAAGTCAGGGGTGACAAGTGATGAGCACGGAGGAAGGGGCAACAAGGATCAACAAGGCACGCCAAGACCTTCCCTCGACTCTTCGCTCGTCACCCATCACTTGTCACTCATCACTTCTTTAGGTATCGTGCGGTTATGAACGGGATCGTCATCCGGCTCGCTGGAATTAAGCATCCGGAAACAAAGCTTTTTCATCAGACGGTGATCACTATCGGCACCGTCCCGGATTGCGACCTCTACATCGACCCGGACGGGACCCTCTTACCTGTTTCACCGGCACTGCTGGAAATAAGCCTCTCCGCCAGTGTTTACCGCATCACGTCTCTCGATCCGGCAGCCATGGTCACTCGGCACGGCGAACCCGTCGCCGTTGGCGATCCGATTCACGACGGGGATACGTTCTACTTTGGCGAAACGGGTGTCAGGCTGCGGGTCTTTGCGCTCGCCGGACAGCTTGAGCTCGCCGAGTCGCTGCAATTAGGGACGGCGGTTCTGGCTCACGCCCGTCAAGCGATTATCGAAACTGTTCCGATTCCGGGAGGTCCCGCCGCCGCACCACGGACCGACGTCGCCATCGTTTTTGTCAAACAGCTGATTCGTGAGCTGGTTTCTGAAATCCCCCGAAGACTCCTCTATGCGGTTGCCGGAGTAACGCTGCTCATCCTCCTGACTATCATCTACGCGAATACTCTGAGCTTTGTCGAGGGCCGACGCAACAATCGCGCGATTAAGGACCTGGAGCGGAGTCTCGGTGATTTCAAGACAGATATGGGCCAGATGCGGGACGAGGTGCGCACGGCCAACGAGAAATCCCAGTTCGTCCTCAGCTCGCTCTTCCAAGCCTCGAACATTGTCGCAACCTATGGGCCGGGAATCTGTCTCGTCTATGGCACCTACAGCTTTTACGATCCGCGAGCGGGTCGAGAAGCGCGTTTCAAGGAACCGACGGAGACTGGCAATCCGATTGGCCCAGGCGGCAGCGTCAGTCTCAGCGTCGACGGCAGCGGCCCGGTCTATGAGGTTGAGTTCATCGGCACCGGGTTCCTCGTTGCCAAAGGATTGGTTCTCACCAATCGCCACGTCGTCCAGCCCTGGATTGACGACCCGGTCGCGAGCATGATTCGGGCTCAGGGTTACAAGCCACGACTCAAGGAGCTCTACAATTACTTTCCGAATTTGCAGCAGCCTTTCGCGCTGCGGGAGGTCGAGGTCGATCGGGGCCACGACCTCGCTCTGTGTGTCTTTGATCAGGGATCAGCGGAACTCCCGGCTCTCCCGCTTGATGAAAAGGGCGAGGGCGCAATCAGCGGACAGGTGGCTGTGCTTCTCGGCTACCCAGGAGGTGTCGAGGGTCTGCTCGCTAGATCTGGAGATGGAGATCCCAGCGGATTCGTTAACCGCCGCAGTGTCTCACTCCGCCAGATATTGAATGAACTCGCAACCCGCGATCAGATCAGCCCCCAATCGACCCAGGGTCATATTGGAGACATCACTGCCGGGCGGTTGGTTTATGACGCTCAGACGGGCGAGGGTGGCTCCGGTGGCCCCGTCTTTGGCGCTAATGGAAAAGTGATCGGCGTCAACCAGGCGATTCTGCCCGGGACCCCTTCCAACTTTGGAATTCCCATTCGCTACGGCATTGATCTGCTCAAAAAACACCTACCACAACAAGCTGCCGGCGCCAGCCCTGGCGGCGCCGCACTTGCCCCGTCCAGCAATTGATCACCGATTCAGTTTCCCGCGCGTATCTCAAGAGAGGAAGAGAGAGTGGGCTGCTGAGCCCTACTTTGTGACCGGCTTCGCCGGGGTCGGGCTATTGCCTCGGTCCGAGCCTGCCGAGGGATAAATCGCCTGGTAGGCGCGGTAGCTGTTCATGACCTTGAAGAGGTAGTCCTTGGTCTCGCGCTTCGCAATCTCAATCACGAACCGATCGACGTCCGAGGTTTGTGCGCGTGCGAGCCATCTTCGCACTGAATCCTCGCTCCCATTGTAGGCAGCAGCAGCGGCTTGCGGGGTCTTGAATTCATCAAACAGATTCTTGAGATACTGCGAGCCAATGAGGATGGCGGTATCGGCGCGATAGAGGTCACTCTGGTCAAAATCACGGACGTTCAATTGTGCCGCGATCTGTTCGGACGTTGACGAAATGAACTGGAGCAGCCCCCGCGCGGCCGCAAAGCTCTTGACCTCGGGATCATACCGGCTCTCCTGACGCGCGATTGACATGACAAATCGTGGATCAACCTGACGCGATGTCGCATGGAGCCCAAGCGATTCTCGAAACGAAAGCGGGTAGCATACCTCTGCCAGATCGCGCTGCATCAATTCCAGTCGATAGTCGCTTGGGAGACTATTGAGAATCGGCTCGGCGAATCTCAAGGTACGCTCCGGGCAATCGCCGCGACCACAATGAACCGCGAGCGTGTAGGACCAGTTTCGCGCATCCGCGCCGGCTGCAGAAGGTTTCTCAGCCACCAACTCGCTCGCGCCTTCATCGTCGAGACCGAGGAAGAGCAACTCATCGGCGACACTCCGCGAGAGACTGGCCTCGCCACCGACAAGCGAGGTCCTGCCCACCGGTTGCACGCTCAACGCAGGAAGACGATATGCGGGCAGTTTCGAGTAGGCTTGGCTCAGAATGCGCAGCATCTCATCGCGGATTTCTGGCGCTTCAGAGAGCCGCAGCGCCTGGGTTGCCGCGAGCTTCGCCGCCGCCGCATCCCCCGCGCCAGTCGTCCGCGCCTCTCTCACGAAGATCTCCAATCGATCCGCCAGCAACCTCTTGGCGCGAAGGTTCCGGCCAAGTGCGCGCAAGCGGCCCGTCGCCTGGGATCCATAATAGCCGGCGGCATCACTGCGTCCTTCTGGCATGCCAAGGTAGGTCGCCACCGCTTCATCGAAACGACCGAGTTGCTCGAAGCAAAGGGCGCGCAGAAAGGCTACCTCGGCTACGTTCGTCGTCGCCACCATGCCACGCAACCCCAGATTGCGCGTGGCCAGGGCGTTGAGATCAGCAAGAGCAGCTGTCAAGCTGCCCTGGGTCAGGCGAATCTTGGCGCGATCGAAGAGTGCGCGAGTGATGACGAAAGGATCCCTCACTTCACTCTGCGCCCTTGTCGCCCATCTCACCGCCTCTTCAAGACGATCAGACAGACGCAGAGTATCGATCGCGTTGAGATAGGCATACCCAAAATAATCGCTTTGGGGATACAGGCGCAGGAACTGTTCGTACCGCGCGATGGCCTGATCGACCTGATAGAGCGCCTGGTGACAATGACCAACGAAGTAGAAACCCTGTTCGCCTTCCTCAGTGATTGGGAATTCGTCGTGAACGCGCTGATAGTAACGGATGGCGTCGACGTGGTTCATCTCCAGGAAGAAGCCACGGCCGAGATTGAACAAGGCCTCTCGTCGGTTGGGGGACTGAGCGTTACCATCAGCAATCGCCATCCAGTGTTTGCGGGCCGGAGCAAATCCGCGGTTCAACTGATAGACGCGAGCTCGACGCAATCGATCAGAGTCCGCGATCGCCGTCTTCGCCGTCTCGTCCATCCGATCAAGGGTCGTTGCGGCCCGGAGGGCTGCGTCGTCCATCAACCCGGTAGCAAGAAGGGACTCAAGTGTCGCGCGTGCAGCGGCAAGTTGTCCGAGAGCCAATTGAGATGTTCCGATGTGTGCGAGACTCTCACGGGCGATCGCGCCACGTGGCCCGGCGACGGCACTGAGGGTCGAGATAGCGGCCTCGTACTTCGCGGTTCGCAGATAGCTCGCCGCCAGTCTCTGGACGACCGCTCTTCGATGGAGAAATCCGGCGTGGCGGGTCAGAAGTTGATCAAGCACGCTCTGCTCGTCGGCGTATTGCGCGCTCTGACGAGCCAATTCGGCTTGATGCCAGAGTGCATAGGCGGAGAGGATGGAGCCGCGGGCAGCGACCTGCTGGTAGAGCCGCTTTGCTTCTGCGGCATTTCCCTGCCTCTGCGCCAGTCGGGCAAGCAGGTAATCATAATTATTCGCCGCGAAGGCGACGGGTGAGCTGCGCGCGATATCCTCGAGCAGCCGCGCGGTTTGAGTCGTCTCCTCACGGGCCAGTGCGGCGCGTACCTGCCGATGCAGTTCGGGTCTGATTTGCGCTTTGGCAGTATCCGGACCCGGCAGGAGTGTCAGGGCGAGGATCAGCAGACTACGACCCGTGGCTTTTGTCAGTCTCATGAGAAGTCGTTCCGACAGTTAAGAGGGCGCATTGCGATTATAATGGCTATCAGGTGAAATGAGAACGTGGTAAATCAGATCACACGACCATGTCCGCGTCGACTAAAGTTTTTCTCGACTTTCGAACATCCTGTTTCGTCTTAGAGAGCGGAACATAAGTGCCCCGGGGCCCGGTCGAGTTGGTAGAAGCTAACGTATGGATCTCAGCGACGATCAGATCATCGAACGCACGCTCGCCGGTGAGACCGAGGCATTCGGCCTGCTTGTCCGCAGGTGGGAGAGCCCGATTTACGGCCTCTCGCTGCGCATGCTCGGGCGCGATGAGGATGCGCGCGATGTTTGTCAGGAGACCTTCCTTGCCGCCTTCAGGAACCTGCGCAAGTTTCGGGGTGATGCCAAGTTCTCTTCCTGGATATATCGGATCGCGCTCAACGCGTGCAACTCCCGACTGCGGCGGCACGATACGAAGCGGACGCGTTCGCTCGATGACGCGAGTGAAGACGGCCGACGCGAAGAGTTTGCCGATTCGGTTACCGAGGGTGCACCAGAGCGGTTGCAGCGAGACCAGTTGAGCACGATTGTCCGGCGCGCGTTGAACAGTCTACCTCTCGAGATGCGCCAGGTGATTCTCATGAAGGAATATGAAGAGTTGACCTTTGCCGAGATCGCCGCGATTCTGGAGATTCCCGTCAGCACCGTCAAATCGAGACTCTATACCGGACTCCAACAGATGCGCTCGCGACTCGAGTATGTTCGAGACGTGCTCTGATCGACCGCAGTAGCTGAGGAGCACTGCGAGTCCCGTAACGAGACGATGGAGAGAGAAATCGAAGAGAGAGATCATGAACACTAAAGAGGTATCAAAGGCACCGTGCGAGAACCAGGCTGAGCTGGTGACCTATCTTTACGACGAAGGATCACAGTTGCAACGTCAATCCTTCGAACGGCACCTCGAGGCATGCTCGGCTTGCCGCGACGAGTTGAACGGGTTCGTGCGTGTTCGCGAGGCGCTTGGCTCCTGGGACCTCGGGCTTAATCTTGGAGTTCCAAGAATAGAGATTGCGGTCAGGCGGAATTCGATCGAGACTCTGCGCGACCTCGCGGGAAGCTTCTCGGCATGGCCGGCGTGGCTGCGCCTTGCGGGGGCGACTGCAACTGCGGCATTGGCTCTGCTCTTTGTCCTCGCTCTGGCCGGAACCCGCGTCGACCTGCGTCAGGGTACGATCAGCTTTGGCCTGACCTCGGCTCCGGATCGAGAGCGCATCGAGATCGTAAAAACAGGAAGGGAAGGCGTTGAACGCGGTGGAACTGAGGCGGTCCGATTGACGCGAATGGAGATTGAAACCATGATTTCCGAGCGCGTCGCCGCCGTCAACGCAGAGGATCGAAGGCGGGAGGAAGAGTTGAGAGCGCAGATCGCCAGTCTCTCAGCTCGGCTTGCCACCGCGGGTCATTCCCAGAGCCGGTTGGCAGCGGCGCTTGCGACACTGCGCACCGAGCAACGGGTGCTTGCTGCCAAAGGGCAATCGACGCTGGGCGAGTGGCTCTTCGCCGCCAACGAGTCTCGTGAGCCCTTGGGAGGGAACAATGAGAAGGATAACTAAGAAAGCATCTGGTGCGTCGGGGTGGTTTGGGTTCGGTTTGGGCCTCCTGCTGGTTGGCGTCACAATCCTTGCCTGTGCAGAAAGCAAGAGCGTTCAAGCTGGTCAACAGACGCTGCGACCCAGACGGGACAGCCTGACTCCGGCCGAGGAGAGAAAGGCAAATGCCGGCAAAGCAGAGCGCGGTCGCAGGATAAATGAAGGAATGGCCCCGTCTGCGCAGGATCGGGAGTATCTGCGTCTGGTGCCCCAGGGCGTCGCCTTTCCCCGGGCCTTGATCAAGGTCTTTCGCGATCTCGAATTAAGCGAAGAACAGCGGACACGACTCGAAAATCTGGCAAGACGCTCCGGAAATCAGATGCCAGCTCTTAACCGCTTGCGCAAAGCACAGAGTGAGCTTCTCGATGAGGCTCTATACGGGGAGACTTTTGAGCCTGCTACGATCGAACAACGCGCGGGTGACCTGGCTGCGACTCAGGCTGAGATCATCAAGCTCCAGGCGAGATTGATGACACAGATTCGACAGATCCTGAAACCCGAGCAGGGGCTCAAGTTCCGCCTCCTGCTCATGAGAGAGCGCGATCGTCTGATCGAAGAACAGCGTCTCCAGGACGGTGCGCCGCAAGGTCCGCCACCGCAAAACCCAAATCCCGATCAATCATGACCGGGGAATCCGGCCCGAGGCGTTGTGCCCCCGGGCGCGAGTTCTTTAGCAAGAATAGACGACCTCGCCACTGCGAATCGTGAACCGCGGCGTGAATTCTCTATCGAAGACGGCGACGTCCGCATCTTTGCCGACTTCGAGAGAGCCCTTGCGGTCAGCAGCACCACAGAACTGGGCGGGCAGGAGCGACGCCATCCGGCCGACATCGACCAGGTCCATCTCCATGAATCTGATCGCATTCCTTGCAGCCTGATTCATCGTCAGGACAGAACCCGCGATCGTTGTCCCATCCATGAGGGTGCAGAGCGAGCCACGCACCTGGATGTGCGAGTCACCAAGCGCGTAGACCCCATCACCACACCCCTGAGCAGCCGATGCGTCGGTGATGATGATTAGTCCGTCGCGCCCTTTGGCGCGCGCCGCCAATCGCGCCATGACCGGACTGACGTGGACACCGTCAAGAATGATCTCAGCGCTTATCCGCGGCTCATTGAGACAGGCAGAGGCCAGACCGGGCCGGCGATGATGAACACCTGACATTGCATTGTAAAGGTGCGTCGCGTGAGTGGCGCCGGCATCGATCGCGGCGAGCGCTGTCTCGTAGTCGGCCTCCGAGTGGCCGAGCGACGCCGTGATGCCTCGGGCGGTCAGCCATTTGATGAGATCGATGCCGCCCGGAATCTCAGGGGCCAGCGTCATGATTCTGATCCTGCCGGGGGCAGCTGTCAGCAGTTCCTCGCACTCGTCGAAGTCCGGTTCCCGGATTCCTTCTTCGGGTTGGGCTCCCTTGTACCTGATATTGATGTACGGACCCTCGAAATGGAATCCGAGAATTTCAGCCGATGGAGCGGAAGACTCCTCGGCCGCAAGGGTTTCGGCAATGGTCCTGAGAAGCTCGTCGTGTCGCGCGGCAATTGTCGTCGGTAGAAACGAAGTCACGCCATAGCGCAATTGCGCCCGCGCGATTCGGCGGACGCCCTCAACACCGTGCGTCATAAGGTCGTCCCCACCGCTGCCATGAACATGGGTGTCGATCAGCCCTGGAAAAACGAGGCAGCCGCTCGCATCGACAATTCGTGATCCAGGCTCGGGGGAACCTCCCTCCTTCGGCCCAACCATGACTATTCTGCCATCCTCGCAGAGAACGACCCCTCGCTCGATGACCTCACTCGGCGTCACGACCGCCCCGCCAATCACCGCCAATCGCTCAGTCATTCACGCTCCAGACCCGCTTTGTCCTCCCAACCAGATAACTGGACGACATTGTCACCTCGGTTGCCTCTGCTCCACTGCCTGCCCTCAATGCTCTGACATCAGGCCTTAGAATAATCTCCGCGTCAGATTGAAACCAATTGTCAGCCCCCCAATGGAATCGTCGCTGAAGAGAAGGCCCCTTGTCATCGACCGCTGCGCTGGTGTCGTCCCAGGGCCATTCGAGAAGGACAATGTGAACGAGTGACGCCGCGACAAACTGGCCTTCTCAACCGCGAACCCAACGACCGGGCGGTGGATTCCGAAACCATACTCAGAACGATTTCCGATATAGCGCGAGGTCTCGCTGAGTCTGAGGTTCGCTTCCGCCATAAGCGTCAGGGATGGCCGGATCCTGACTGCGCCACCGATGCCAAGGGCAGGCGCTGTCCTGCCCTTGTAGTTGCGGTCTGGCGCAATACCCAACGGTCGATCACCAAACGTCACCGAAGGTACGAAATAAAGCTGAGCGTGACGGGTGATACTTCGTGCCAGTGCCAGCTCGAAAGTGGTCGCGAAGTTGCGTTGGAAGTTGTCACGACCCTCGAGTGTGACTCGGCCCATGAGGTTGAACGCTTGCCCCTTGCGTTCATCGAGAAGGCTCGCCCCGGCGAAGACGGCAATTGGCCGCCCAAGAACCGTCGACGAGCGATAAGCACCCGCGTGAATTCGCTCCGTGATTCCATACGTGACACCGAAGGAAGGCACGGCAAACCCGTCGAGACCGAGGAAGAGTTCCTTCTCCCTCACCTCGTTGAACGGGAAGCGGTGAGTGAAGTCGACCCAGAGGGAGCCCTTCGGGATTGGGTTCGCCGTCGGCAGATTAACGACCCGGACATCGACCGCTTCAAAAATGTCATCCCGACCTGCCCCCGAATACTCCACCCGCGCCGCTTTGGCTTTCCTTACGGAAATCGCCTGCGCTTGCTCGGAGGTGACCGGTGTCACCGTTCGCTCCCGCGTGTTGACGAGGTACTTCCTTCCATTCATTTCAATGATGGCTTCAGAATCGGAGCCCCTTCGAAATGTCACTGCCGGCGCTTGCCCCTCAGCCGCAGCCGGCAGAAAACGATCCCAAAACCGCTCACGCAACTCAGCGGTGATGGCATAGCCCGCCGCAGCAAAGGCTGTTCCAAACTCATTCCGAGCGCCAGCCCCAGCAGGATTGATGTGGCAAACCGCACATTTGGTTCGCAACTCGGGGCGTGAAAGAGGGTCCGCCGCAAAGATTTTGAGGTAGTCGGGTAGTGCCCGAGTACTGGCTGCGGTCGACAGCACCACGATCGTAAGCGAGACGAGCTTGAGAGCGTTCTTCATAGGCATTGGCGGTACTTCCTCTTTTCAGGGACTGCACTTCGGAAAAGAGTTTAGGGAGCAACTGAAGTGCCAGAAAACGGCAAGTGAGATTCAGGGCCGGATCGGCTGTTACCACCGACCGACTGACACCATCCGTGACAGCCCGAGCGACAAAGCGACTCCAGTCGGAGCAAGCAAGCCCTCTCGACCAGTTGACGCGGGCAGCCTGCGGGCAGCCTGCGGGCAGCCTGATTGATGACTGTCTCACGCCGCGTGAAATCCGGCTTGCGTTTCTCGCGGGCATCGACCATCTCGGCACGGGTTTGAGTCTTCAGCACGTTCAGCTTCTTTGGTCGATTGATCCTCAAGAGGGCCGCGCTGCTCCTCCCTCAACCTTGACGTTCCTCCGCCGCCCCCAAACTCTCCTCTACGGCAGTAGCCTCCCTCGACCTCATTTGTCCCACTGATAGAAGCCTTGTCCGGTCTTCTGACCGAGCTTGCCCTCTGCAACCATTCGCTTCAGCAAATCGGGTGGCCGGAATCGATCGCCGAGCTTGGCGTAGAGATATTCCGCGACGCCCAAGCGAATATCGAGGCCAACCAGATCGCCCAGACGCAGCGGTCCCATGGGATGGTTGTAGCCAAGTTCCAGCGCCTTATCGATATCAGCGGGTGATGCAACCCCCTCTTCGACCATGCGAATTGCCTCGAGCCCGACGCAGACACCAAGACGGCTGGTCGCGAAGCCTGGCGAATCCCTGACCGTGATCAACTCCTTCTTCATACGCGACCCAACCCCGCGGGCGATCGCAAGTGTCGCATCGCTCGTCTGCGGTGTAACGACAATCTCGAGCAACTTCATGATGTGCGCGGGGTTGAAGAAGTGCATCCCAATGATCCGCTCGGGCTCTCTCACCGCAATCGCGATCTCGCCGATGCTCAACGATGATGTGTTGCTGGCGAGCGTGGCGTGGCCGGGTGTCAGTGCTTCAAGCCGACGAAATAGATGCCGCTTGATCTCAAGGTCTTCGACAATAGCTTCGATGACAAGGTCTGCTCGATCAATCGCTGGTTCGAGGTCGGTTGAGAGATTGACGCGCGACAAGGTGGCGTCTCGCTCCTCGTCAGTCAGTTTCCCGCGAGTGACACCCCTCGCGAGGTTCTCCCCCATTTTTTCTTTTGCGGCAAACAGCAAGTCGGCGAACGTGTCGTGCAGCCAGACCTCATATCCCGCGTGTGCCGCGATCTGCGCAATGCCGTGGCCCATCGTTCCGGCGCCAATCACCGCGATTCGCTGAATCAACATCACTGGACCTCACTCCCCTCCTGCGATCGTCTTCTCCTTCTCGAGATGTCCGGCATTATGCGGAGCGCCAGATCTGAAATCAAGCTAACCACCTTCGACAGGCGTACTTGCGCGCCGGCTTCGCTTCTCGCTATAGTCTTCTCGAGCCTGCGTTCATTCGACTCGACGACATCACCTCAAGGAGCTCAACATGACATCGATCCCAAGTATCACCGCCAAACGAATAACATTCGCTGCCGGTGACAATCAGGTCGAAGGGTATCTTGCGCGCCCGGCGGCAGGCGAGACATCCGCCGCCGTGCTCGTAGTCCACGAATGGTGGGGACTCAATCGACATATCGAGGAGGTGGCGGAGCGATACGCCGCTGCCGGGTTCATTGCAGCAGCGCCGGATCTCTATCATGGAAAAACGACCCGCGATGCTTCGGAAGCCGGGCGGCTTATGTCCGGCCTCGACCAGGCAAGCGCGCTGGCAGGCCTGAAGACCGTCGTCGCTCACCTGCGTGCTGTTGACGGGGTCGAAGCAGTGGGAATAACGGGATTTTGCATGGGTGGCACGTTCGCGCTGTTACTTCCCTGCCAGACGAAGATGGAGGCCTCGGTACCGTTTTATGGCGATGTTCCGGAGGACACATCGTTTCTCGCCAACCTCAGTTGTCCGTTGCTCTTCATTGGAGGCGAGAAGGATGAGTGGATCACGGTCGCAAAGATGGAGCGACTTGAAGCCGCTCTCAGCCAGCATCAGAAACCCGGTGAGGTGCGAATCTATAAGGATGCGCCCCAAGCTTTCTTCAACGATACACGGCTCGAGGTCTATCGAGAAGCTGATGCGCGGGACGCATGGCAGCGCGCGCTGGACTTTTTCGATCTTCACCTGCGAAACGGCCAGTCGGCGGTGAAAGAGTAACTCTCATGATCCTTTCTGAGAACGCAACCGCGGTGGTCACTGGTGCATCGTCCGGAATCGGAAGAGCGACCGCGTTGGCGCTGGCTCGCAAAGGAACGCGTCTTGCCCTTCTCTCCCGCTCGCACATGCTCCTTGAGGAAGTGGTCAATCAGGCGATTGCGATTGGTTCGCGCGATGCCTTCTTTGCCGTTGTCGATGTCCGCGATGAAGGCGCGGTCAATGAAGTCGTTGCGACCGCGCTCGATCGCTTTGACCGGATCGACGTTCTCATCAACAGCGCCGGACTGAGCATTAATGGCGAGGTCGACGGCTATCCCCTGGCCGACTGGCGAACCGTACTCGACACCAACCTGACGGGAACGTTCCTCACGTGCCGCGCCGTGCTACCTGCCATGAGACGTCAGCGAGGTGGTCAGATCGTCAACATTTCGTCCGGTGCAGGGCGCAACGGAATCAAGGAGATGGCGGCCTACAGTGCGGCCAAGTTTGGAGTTATTGGCTTCACGGAGTCACTCGCGCTCGAGGTGCGTCACGAGAACATCCGTGTTTCGACGCTGCTGCCGGGGTCGGTCGCAACTGATTTCTCACGAAAAGCGGGCGCTCAACAGCGAACGGACGCGCAAATCGGGTACTCGATGCTGCCGGAAGAGGTCGCCGGGGTTATTCTTTCAATGATCGAACAACCCGATCAGGCGTGGACGAGCGAGGTCGTCTTGCGCCCACTCAATCTCGAATTGCGCCGTTCCACGAAGTGACGTCATTCTGGAGTTGCTGATGGCGAGTAATGAAGTCGTCTGCACTGGTTGCGGAACGGCACTTGAGCCGACGGTACGAGTCTGTCCAAAATGCGAAACCGCGATCGTCGTCGCGACCCAGACTGGCTCTTTCGGCGTGAGGGGCCAGGGCGACAGGCCGCTGCTTGCAGAAATCCGACGGAAAGCGGTTGAGCGAACGGGATTCGAGGCTGAGCCCTCGCCACCACTTGTCTTTCTCTCGCCGGAGGACGAAGGACGGCGGTTTCCGCTGTTGACGCGGGCACAGATAGCGATCATCGCTGCCGGCATCTTTCTGTTCCTGCTCATGACCCTCATCGGGTATCTGCTTTGGCGGCAGCAGAGGCGCGATTCCGTCGCCGCCTCCGCGCGTGTCGCCGTCCAGCCGGCTGCGACACCTGCCGCATCTCCGCTCCTCGAGAGCAGTCCTAGTCCCACTCCCCACGATGATGCCGGAATACTGGCGGCGGTCAAGGCAGCGGTTACCAACTACAATCCAACAGGCTTTTCAAACTACTCGCTTGAAGTCAAGGACGGAATAGTCGCAGTCAGCGGCAATGCGGAAACTCAACCCGAAAAGGAAGGGGTCGAGAATGTCGTGCGACCCGTGCCTGGAGTGAAGGCGATCATCAACAACTTGATTGTACGCTTGACACCGGTCATGGTGCCTTCAGGACTGAGCCAGACTGAAACCAGGCGACTCGAAGAAGCTCTTCGCAAAGGGCAGGACTCTGACCGACAGGCAAAGGAAGATACCGATCGCCGTCGGGAGCAGATTGAGGCGCAACAGGAGAGTGACCGGCGACGAAGAGAGGCTGCCGCGACCAGGATTCGAGAAGAGGAAGAGCGTCTGCGCCGCGAAGCCGATGAGAA
>JANNRD010000725.1:0-4903 GCA_031401095.1 Acidobacteriota bacterium | reverse complement strand
CAACATCTGCTTGAAACGGCGTGTGCGGTAAAAGACGTGAGCGAACTCTGTAGGACGAATACGCGACATGATCTCTCCTTTGGGTGCTGACCCTTGGTTGGTGATAAGAGCTGCGAGCAACCGCGTCAGCCTGATTCTGTGTGGTTACCTTTAAAAGAACTCGAGCACGATCTGAGGGCGAACCGGGCCTTTTGAAACCCGCTCTGGCCGTCGGGGTACTCGCGAGTTGTTCCGCCGCCGAACGCGCCTTGCCTATTTCTTCTCGGGAACGAGCGTCACCTTCAGATAGTTGTTCGCGTTAAGGTATGTCTTCGCCGCCTGCTGAATCATCGCCCCATCGAGCTTCTTGTAGTACTCCGGGATGTTCCAAAGCCCGGCTGGATCTTCACCAGACTGATACCTCGCAGCGATCTGACTGAGGAGGTAATTGTTCAGCTTGCTGCTGGTCTCGAACTCTCGCAGCAACGCTTCTTTCTCATCGGCAACCTGCTTCTCGGTCGGGCCGTTTACCTTCAAGCGCTCGATCTCTTGAAAGACCCGCTTAATCAGATTGTCCACGCGCTCCGGAGCGCATCCAAACTCGATCGTGATCGAGTACTCCGGATTTGGAATCCTCTGGTAACTCGGGCTCGCATTGATACTGTAGGTCCCGCCCAACTCCTCGCGAATCGCCTCGAGCAGCCTCGTTTGCAGCACCTCCGCCATGGCTCGGATGGCGACTCGTTGCGTCTGCTCGTACTCAAAGGGCCCGGTGAACACGATCGCGTTGAGGCTCTTCGGCTCGATACCCTTCTCGACTTTCTTGTCGATGACACCTGTCGCCGATCGCGCGCCGACATCCTTCCAGGTCTCCTTCCGATGGATCGAGGGGAGCGTACCCAGATACCGCTCGACGAGTGGCTTGATCATCGCCAGATCAAAGCTCCCTACAAAGACGAACGTAAAGTCGCTCGCATCGGCGAAACGATCCTTGTAGAAGGCCAGTGACTTGTCGAGGTTCCATTCATCAACGATCGCCGGCGTCGCTAAACGTCGCCTCGGATGGTTCTGATACCTCGCTGTCGTCAGCGTATTGACGAATGCGAACTCGGGGACGGCTGACTGGTTCGCCAGCATGCTCTTCGCCTGCGTCGCCTGCACGGTGAATGCGGTCGCGTCGGCTCGCGGCTGCATGAACCTGAGGTAGATGAGCTGAAACATCGTCTCGAGATCCTTGCGGGAGCTGCTACCGCTCAGCCCTTCTTCGAGTTCTCCTATAAACGGACTGGCCGACGCAACTTTTCCGGTCATGAGCTTCCGGAGATCGATGGCGCTAAACTTGCCCAGACCGCCGGCCGTGATGACCTGCGTCGCCGTACTCGCCGGAATGTAATCCTTGTCGCTCGCCACTGAGGTGCCGCCCGGACTGGTGGCGCGAAACAGTATTTCATCCGCCCGGAAAGTCGTCGGCTTGAGCACCACCTTGACACCGTTGGACAGTTCCCATTCTGTCATGCCGACGGCATCCCTCGTCGCAGTCTTGGCGATCCCGCCGGGGGTGGGGATTGACTCGAGCAGCGCCGCGGCAGTGAGTGAATCGACGTACGGTTTGAGGTCCTTCGCCGACACCGCCTTGATCACCGCAGCCAGCTTCGTCTCGTCCGGGATCACCAGACCGCTCTTCTCCGGAGCCCTGACGACGACCAGCCGGTTCCGGTCGGGAAACCACTCCCTCGCGAGCTTGTTGATCTCGTCGAGCGTGACCTCGGGCAGGAAGCGCTGGTGCAGGGCGTACTCGTCGTCAGCGCTCGGCAGACTCTCGTTTTCGAGGAAGTTCCGGATGTACTCATCAGCCCGGCTCGAGGAGACACGGTTTTCCTTTTCGGAAGCCATCCGCTCGTAGTTCCGCAGGACATTCTGCTTTTGCCGATCCAATTCCGTTGCGGTGAAGCCGAAGCGCGAGACGCGCTCCGCCTCGCCCAGTAGAGCGTCCAACCCCCGCTCGATACCGTCCCCTTTGACCATCGCGTTGAGCGACGCCGCGTCCTTCGTGCGACCCAGGAAATTCCCGCGGCCCGACCCCGCAAAGATGAACGGCGCGTCCGGCTTCTGCGCGAGTTCCGAGAATCGAGCGGAGAGCATGCCGGAGAACAGGTTGTCAACGATCTGCTGTCGATACACCCCGACGGCCCCCTGCTCGCGCGACGGCAGAAGGTTGGTGACCCCGATGCTCGTCGTCGTCATCTCTTTGTCCGACGCAATCGCATACACCGTGCCCGGATGGTCCGGAACATCGTAGGCGGGTCGTGGCCGCGGGTTGGTCGCTCCCGGAATCAGGGCGAAGTGCGCCGTGATCAACTTCTCGATCGCGGCCTTGTCGAAATCGCCCACCGCGACAACCGCCATCAAATCGGGGCGGTACCAGTCCGTATAGAACTTCTTCAAGCGCTCCGGCTTGCCGGTCTGGATGATCTCCGGCTTGCCTATCGGCAGGCGGTCGGCATAGCGCGAGCCCTTCAGCATGATCGGAAATATCTTGTCCTGCATTCGCGCACCTGCGCCCCGTCCTATCCGCCATTCCTCCATGACGACTCCGCGCTCTTTTTCGATCTCGGTCCGATCGAAGGTGACGTCGTGCGCCCAGTCTTCGAGGATCAGCAACGCCCGGTCCATGACCTCCGGCTTGTCGGTCGGGACCTGGAGCATGTAGACCGTCTCGTTAAAGCTCGTGTAGGCGTTGAGGTCCGCTCCGAAGCGCATCCCAAGCTGCTCGATGAACTGCACAAGGTCCTGCTTTGGAAAATTCTTCGTGCCATTGAAAGCCATGTGTTCGACGAGGTGGGCCATCCCCTGTTGATCGTCGTCTTCAAGAATGGAGCCGGCCTTGATGACGAGACGAAGTTCGGCGCGCTTCTCAGGCTTCCGGTTGGCGCGGATGTAATAGCGCAGTCCATTCGAGAACTTGCCGATCGTGATCTGCGGGTCGACCGGCATCTGCTGCGAGAGCGCTGTCGATTGCGCCGTGCTAGTTGCGGCTTGCGGTCGCGCACTGGCCAAACCTGCCGTGGTCCATGTCGCAGCCCAAATCGCAGCCATGATGGCTGCTGTCAAGAGCATCAACCGCGCGCTGGAGCGAATCGTCATGGCTGCCCTCACAACATCGAGCTGATCTGCTTTCTTGCCTGTCATGAGCACTCTCCTTTTAGTTTTCACGAGTCGACCTTTGCATTGCTATTTCGAGGACGTGTTGCCTTTTGTGAATCCTCGAGAGACCACACCAAACAAAACCAAAGCAATCGCGAAAACAATGCTGCCAGGGCTCGGCGACATCCATCACGCCCGCAGCACAAATTCCTCGTCTCCCGACCTTTGCAAAATGACTTGCGATCTCATACACTTCGCGTGCCAATCTGGCGGTCGAGACAACCACACCAACCAATCAGTCCATAACCCAACCGGCTAAGCAGGCTGCCCCCCGGTCTCGAAAAGGAGAATTGCATGATGAAGAGGATGTTTCAAGTCACCTTGCTGCTCAGCTTCTCGCTGATCGCTTCACAAGCAATGGCGCAGGGCGGGAACCAAAACACTACCGCCGGCCCGGTCTGGCGTATCAATTATGTCAAGATCAAGCCAGCAAAGGGTGCTGACTACGCGAAGTGGATGCGGGAATACCAAACGCGCATTTACGCCGAGCAAAAGAGCGCGGGCCTGATTGTCGACTACAAGTTCTTCACCAAGGCCACTAGCGACAACACACCTGGTGATTGGAGCCAGGCGGTAGCGGTGCTCTACCGCAACTACGCAGACGCCTTGGACCCTAACCCGGAAAGAGGCACGAAGTTAGCAGCGATTCGAATGAAGGTCTTTGGCTCGGCTGAGAATGCGACCAAGGTCCAGACCGAGTTGAGAGACGGCAGTACCGACTTCGTTTCAAGTCAGCTCGTCAGAGAGTTCACCTACAACCCGGCCAGGCCAGCTGGGCAATAGCAGTTCGAATTGCTCGACGGTATGACTACCTGATTCCGCGGCTGGGTTTTCATCGCGCGATGGCAACCTGTTTTTGTACTAGCGACCCTTGCCGGAGGGAGCCGAGCTGGGGCTCGGCGCTCCCAACGGGCTCGTCCGATGCGCAAACGCGCCATTCCCTTGCAAGCGGAGCCCTGGGAGCGCCGAGCCCCAGCTCGGCTCCCTCCGGCAAGAGCCAATTGACCTTCAGGTACCGCTCAGTCTGACCGAGAGATGACGTAACGCCTCCACTCCAGCAGGCTGGTTATCTGCAGGGCAGGCCGTCTCTGCCAGCCTGGTCTCGGGACATTGCATCGTCATGTGTGGCCGCTACTCACAGCAGCATACTCCGGAGCAGGTCGCAGAGCGATTTGAGGTCATCGATCCCGAGTTCATCTTCCCACCGCGATATAATATTGCGCCGTCCCAGATAGTCCCCATCATCATCGCCCAGAAACAGCGTCGGCTGGTTGGTTGCAAGTGGGGTCTTGTGCCGTTCTGGGCCAAGGATCCTTCGATTGGCAACCGCCTGATCAACGCCAGAGCTGAGACTCTTGTCGAGAAGCCTTCCTTCAAGTACGCCATCTCGAAGCGCCGCTGCCTCATCCCGGCCGATGGACTTTATGAGTGGCAGAAGGCGCCAAAAGGGCCGAGCCAACCCTTCTACATTAGACGGCGCGACCAGGGACTCTTCGCCTTTGCCGGTCTTTGGGAGGGCTGGACCTCTCCCGAGGGCGAGCAGCTACGCACCTTTACGATCATCACCGTCGAACCTAACGAGCTGATGAAGGCGGTTCACGATCGGATGCCGGCTATTCTCAAGCCGGAAGACGAGGCCTTGTGGCTCGATGCAACGGTGATGGAGCCCTCTCAGGTGCTTCGGCTGATTGGACCATATCCCGGCGATGAGCTCGAGCTG
>JANNRD010000724.1:0-2791 GCA_031401095.1 Acidobacteriota bacterium | reverse complement strand
GGTGTGACTTGTGTGTCCAACATGGTGGGTTGGAGTATTGGCCCGGGGGTTCCTATGGGTTGTTTGACCTCTCGTCACCCCGGCGCAAGCCGGGGTCTCGCGCGAACGCTTCCGTCGGCGTCCGCGACAGCCAAGCGCTCCGTCACGATCTGGGTTGCGCTCCCGCACTAGAGTTCCGTCGCGGGCGGAAACGGTCGTTCGCGCTAGATCCCGACTTTCGTCCTGGACTTTGGTGCCACGGCAAAGGAATGGGCGCCAAAGGCTGGAGCCTCTTGAGGATCCTTTCGGATCCTCAAGAGGCCCTGTTGCGTCGAGGCGGGATACTCGGAGAGAGGTGGGAAACGTCTTTTGGGATGCTACTGGCTCGTGTTTGCAGCGGGCGCCAGGGCCGGCGCTGCGGAGGCAGTGCTTTCTTTAGGAGGGGAGTTCGTCGACGACTTGGAGTCAGCCGACGGTGGCGAGGACGTTTCCTTTGGCGAAGCAGCACCAGCCGCTGGCTCCGACGCCGGTTTCGAATCGGACGCGTTGGAACCGGCCTCTTTCGAGTCCGCTCCTTTTTCGCCCGCTCGAGCGTAATCGGTTATGTAAAACCCGCTGCCCTTGAACTGGAAAGCCGGCGCCGAAATTAATCGTTCAACCGGTCCCCCGCACGTCAGGCAGGCGGCAAGCGGGCCTTCCGAGAACTTTTGAAGGGTCTCGAAGCGACCACACTTTTCACAGCGGTATTCGTAAAGCGGCATGGTTACTATCTTTTTTAGGGGAAACGAGAGCGGAAGCTTAGCATCGCCGACCGGACCGGCCCCAACGCCTTCCTTGTGGCCGGTCGGACGCAAAACTCATGCAACTGATCGTCGCCTCCATACCGCTGTTCTTCATCCTCATCGGGATTGAGCTTGTGGCTGCTCGGGCTTTGGAGCGACGGGTCTACAGCTTCGCGGATTCATTCGCGGATCTGGGTTGCGGCGTGATCGAACAACTGCTGAGCGCTCTGGTCAAGACCTCGCTTTTCGCGGCCTACTTGACCCTGTATTCCCAAGCCCGACTCTTCGACCTACCCGAGAATTCCTGGGTGGTCTTCGTCATTTGTTTTCTCGCCGTCGATTTCCTGTACTACTGGTTTCACCGGATGAGCCACGAGATCGGCGCGTTCTGGGCCGCCCACTCTGTCCATCACCAGTCTGAGGAGTACAACCTGTCGGTGGCTCTTCGGCAGGGCGCCTTCCAGGGCTTCTTCTCCTGGGTCTTCTATCTTCCCCTCGCGGTTTTGGGTTTTGCTCCGGTCACTTTCATCACCTGTTCCGCGCTCAACACCCTCTATCAGTTTTGGATCCACACCCGCCTGATCGACAAGCTCGGACCCATCGAGTGGGTTTTCAACACGCCTTCGCACCACCGCGTTCACCACGGCCGCAACCCGCGATACATCGATCGGAATCACGCGGGAGTTTTCATCATCTGGGATCGGATGTTCGGCACCTTTGTTCCGGAGACCGATGAGCCGGTGTACGGCGTGGTCAAGCCGCTCTCGAGCACGAATCCCGTTTGGGCGAATGTCGCGGGCTGGGCTGACCTCTGGTCGGTCGCGGTGAAGGCCCTGCGATTGGAGGACCGTCTGCGGCCCTTCATAGCCGCCCCAGGCTGGCGACCCGTTGAGCTAGGCGGACCGCTGGAGCCACCCGAAGTCAGCCGGCCAAAGGACGAAGTCCGCGTTCTTCCAATCCCCCGATCCCTCGCCAGCTACGTCTTTGTCCACTTCGTTTTGCTCATCGTCCTGAGCGCCTCTGCTCTGGCCAGGATCGGGGCGCTTGGCGTCACCGCGTTTTCCGCCATCGCTTTGCTGGTGACGTTCAGCTTCGTCGTCTTGTCGACTCTGCTCGAGCGACGTCCCTGGGGCAGACCGCTTGAGGCCGCGCGTGTCTTACTGCTGCTCGTCCTTGCGATCGGCTACGGTCCCGCCCTCATCGCCGCCCTCTTCTTCAATTCTTAGAGTCTCGCCGGAATCTTCTTTAGGCGGCGCGGTGTAGCGGCCCACCACCACTCGAGCCGCGCGGACCACGTGTTCGTCGAGGCGATAGCCACGGACCAGCTCGCGGATCACCATGCCGTCCTGGTTCGGATCCTCCACGTCCTCGATCTGAATGGCCTCGCTGGTATTGGGGTCATAGGGCAGGCCCAGAGTGCGCACGCGATCGAACTCAAGGTCGCAAACGGTTTGAATTGCTGCCGCACGATGATTCATCTGTCCATCGGTCAGGATGATCTGCGTGCCGCGCCATTGCTGGACTATTTCTGGATTCATGATGTGAGTGGCAGACGCCTAACGGTTGAGTGTACGGACCGGCATAGTACGCGAAACCTGCCCGCACATTCCTCTGTGATTGTCGTGTCGGTTCAAAGACTTCTCAACAAAACGAACCAAATCAACCAAATCAACCAAACAAACCAGTTGTCAGCAATTCGTTGGCCTCGTGTCTGTTCCCGTTCCGATGGTCACCTCGATTCTTGCGACCCCCTTCACATTGGCGCACAGATCTCCGAGACCTGGTGTCACCAGCCGGAAGGGACCGCCTTTCGCATCAGGCAATGCTGCTCCATCGAGTTCGTAGACGAGGACCCCGTACTCTCTCGCCTGTTGCAGTGTAAGACAGGCTGAGTATTTCCCGTCTGAGGCATGAAAGGTGACATGGTCTGCCCCGATGGCCAGCGCTGGAATATCAAGCAGACCCTTCACGCGAATCCCTTTCCCCATCATGCCTGGCATCACCGTCGAAATATCGAGCTGATGTTCTGC
>JANNRD010000723.1:0-11431 GCA_031401095.1 Acidobacteriota bacterium | reverse complement strand
GTCGTCGACAACAATGATGTCATCGACGACACCCCGCACCTCCATTCTGCGCTTGACGCTTTTGAATGTGGCAAGTGCGTCGGCCGTAGCTTTGCGTGGAATGCCAAGTACCTCGGCTGCGGCGATGACACCGAGACAATTGCGCACGTTGAAAAGACCCGGGAGTGGAGTGCGAAAACGCTCGTATGACTTGCCCTCACGGTAGACCGTGAAACTGGTTTCATGAGATCGGTAGTCGATCTCGCGCGCGGCCCAGTCGGCATCATCACGACCCGTCGCAAGCCGCTCTACGGGACACCACACGCCTTGGGGCGCAACCGGGTGCTCGATCAGTTCACGGACGACCTCCGAGTCCCAGCCAGCGAGCAGCCGTCCCTTTGATGGAATCATGTTGACCAGCAGCCGAAACGATTTCTTGACCGACTCAAGGTCAGGGTAGATATCGGCGTGATCGTATTCGATATTGTTGAGGATAACGAGGTCAGGCAGATAGTGGAGAAACTTCGGGCCCTTGTCGAAGAACGCCGTGTCGTATTCATCGCCCTCAATGAGCGAATGCGCAGAAGCGCAGAGTTTGAAACTCGATCCAAAGTTCTCGACGACTCCGCCGACGAGGAAGGTGGGGTCGAGACCGCCGACCTCCATGACCCAGGCAAGCAGGGAAGTGGTCGTCGTCTTGCCGTGAGTCCCGGCAACGACCGTTGACTGGCGACCTCGGATGAAATGCTCCCGCAATACTTCCGGCATCGAAGCGTAGCGCAGTCTTGCGTTGAGGGTGTACTCGACTTCAACGTTGCCTCGAGAAGTCGCGTTGCCAATAACCACGAGGTCCGGTGGAGGACGCAGGTTCGCCTCGCTGAAGCCATCGCAGGTCTCGATCTCGAGACGCTTCAGTTCATCACTCATCGGTGGATAGAAGGCCTTGTCAGAACCGGTGACACGATGTCCCTGGCCCTTGAGCATTCCGGCGAGGGAGGCCATGGCGGTTCCACAGACCCCTATCAGGTGAAAATGTTTCGATTGCATCAAATGTCAGGCAAGCAGCTTTCGTGAGTCTTCAATGGGCGCCAAACTGCGTCGGCGCCGGCGTGATTATAGCAGAGTGAATGGAGTTGACGATGGGAAGAAGAGGCTCACGCGAAGACGCGAAGCCGCGAATTGGGGCGCTTCGGTCCCCTGCTCTTAGACGAATAACATCCGCGGCCTCGCGGTTTTGCGTCAACCTCTTTCTTCGAGGAGGAAGGACCGGAAAGTTGAAATCGGCCCTCCAATCAGATAGATTGGCAAAGAGGAAGGATCGATGAAAATTGGCCGAAGAGAGTTTGCGGGTGTGACTTTCCTGTCAGCAGCAGGTCTTACTGTGTCAGCGACCGCTCAGGAAAATGGCGTCAGCACTGCGCCCGAGACGGTCACCCTTCGTGGTCGCGTCGTTTGTCTGACCGAGGAGTACGAGCGACTCTACAAGGTCGTGGCGGATTGTGGGCATCGCGGTCACGTATACTGTTTGAGGACTTCTGCCGATAAGCTCTATCCGTTTCTTCCGACGGACTCAGCTGCAGCGGTATTCCTGGATGAGCGCTATCGCGAACGCGAACTTCAGGTCACGGCGCGGCTCTTCCCGCAGGGCTCGTTTATTGAAGTAATCAGACTCCAGTCATGGCGTCAAGGGCGCGTTTATAACCTCGGCTACTATTGTGAGGTGTGCAACATCTGGACGCACAAGCCAGGCCCATGCGATTGCTGCCAGGCGCCAGTCGAGTTCCGTGAAACCCTGCCAGAAGCATCCGATCAAAATTAGAACCGACTCGGGCCAGTTCCAGGGAATTGCATTATTGCGTCCGCTGGGGAAAGCGCTTTTCGGATTGGTGCTGAATAATCGCAACCAAGCCAGGCGAAACTCGAAACGCCACGTCCTGGTCGCGGCGTCAGGCCTTGACGTAAATCTCTGCCCCGCTCACCTGAAACTCCTCAGCCTTTTCCCGCATGCCCGCTTCGAGTGCAGCCTGCTCGTCGATCTCCTTTTGTGCCGCATATTCGCGCACTTCCTGGGTGATCTTCATGGAACAGAAGTGAGGTCCGCACATCGAGCAGAAATGTGCCGTCTTCGCACCTTCCTGCGGCAACGTCTCATCGTGAAACTCGCGCGCCGTCTGCGGGTCGAGTGAGAGATCGAACTGATCCTCCCAGCGAAATTCGAAGCGTGCCTTTGAGAGCGCGTTGTCACGCAACTGGGCGCCAGGGTGGCCTTTCGCAAGATCTGCCGCGTGGGCGGCAATCTTGTAGGCGATGACACCGTCCTTGACGTCTTTCCGATCCGGCAGGCCAAGATGCTCCTTCGGTGTCACGTAACAGAGCATGGCCGTTCCAAACCAGCCGATCATTGCGGCACCGATAGCTGAGGTGATGTGATCATAGCCCGGGGCGATGTCAGTAACGAGGGGCCCGAGTGTATAGAAGGGTGCTTCCTGGCAGACCTCGAGCTGTCTCTCGACGTTCTCCTTGATGAGGTGCAACGGGACGTGCCCGGGACCTTCAATCATGACCTGGCAATCGTGCTCCCAGGCGATCTTGGTCAGTTCGCCGAGAGTCTCGAGCTCAGCAAACTGGGCTTCGTCATTTGCATCAGCGATCGAGCCGGGTCGTAATCCGTCGCCGAGCGAGAAGGACACGTCATAAGCAGACATGATTTCGCAAATCTGGCGAAAATGCGTGTAAATGAAGCTCTCCTCGTGATGAGCAAGACACCACTTGGCGAGAATTGAGCCTCCACGCGAGACGATGCCCGTTGCTCGTTTCGCTGTCATCGGAATGAAGGGCAGCCGCACTCCGGCGTGAATCGTGAAGTAGTCAACTCCCTGCTCGGCCTGTTCGATGAGCGTGTCGCGAAAAATCTCCCACGTCAGTTCCTCAGATCTCCCACCGACCTTCTCAAGCGCCTGGTAGATTGGCACTGTCCCGATCGGCACCGGTGAGTTGCGGATGATCCATTCGCGCGTCTCGTGGATGTTCTTTCCGGTCGAAAGGTCCATGACAGTATCCGCGCCCCAGAGCGACGACCAGCGCATCTTGTCGACTTCTTCCTCGATCGATGATGCGATCGCCGAATTGCCGATGTTGGCGTTGATCTTGACGAGGAAGTTGCGCCCGATGATCATCGGCTCAGCTTCAGGATGGTTAATATTCGCGGGAATGATTGCGCGACCACGCGCCACCTCCCGGCGGACAAATTCCGGCGTCATCAGGTTGGGGATCGAGGCGCCAAACGACTCACCGGAATGTTGATGACGAAGATGCTGCCGGTCGCCGTTTGTCAGACTCTCAAAGGCGGTTTCACGCCCAAGGTTCTCGCGAATCGCAATGAATTCCATCTCGGGAGTGATTACTCCCCGTCGCGCGTAGTGCATCTGTGTCACGTTCTGACCCGCACGAGCGCGCAAGGGAGATCGGCGCAAACCGGGGAACTCCTCAAGCCGGCCTCGCTCCTTGACACGGGCATAGCGCTCTTCGTCGGACGAACGATAGCCATTGTCTATCGCCTCAACGCGCCGCCCTTGATACTCTTCGACGTCCCCCCGCTCGACGATCCAGGCGCGACGAAGTGGAGCGAGTCCGTCGCGGACATCGCAGGTCATTTCGGGGTCGCCCCACGGGCCGTTCGTCTCATAAACCCGGATCGGTTCGTTGACTTCGGTCCGGCCGTCGACGCCGCGCGTGACGTGCAGACTCACCTCGCGGAGCGGGACACGGATGTCGGGACGCGAACCTTGTTTGTAGATGCGGCGTGACTTCGGAAACTTGTAGTCGTTCATAATCTCTCTGAAAATAAACCCGTCTCGATGACGTTCAACCCAATTGAACAGAAAGCACCCGGGGGGAGATCAGCCTCCAATGCAGGACATGGTCCGCAGAGGCTGAACAAACTCAGGATCGTTGATGTGGTGCCGCTCTTCTTTCTTGTCGATGGTCCCGACCATGAAGTTGACCAGATCATCGCGCGAGGCGCCATCGCGCATTAACCTCTTGATGTTGTGTTCGACGGTCGAGAAGAGACAGGTTCGAATCATTCCATCCGCCGTCAATCTGATCCGGCTGCAATGTCCGCAAAACGGTTGCGTCACCGGATTGATAAAACCGAGTTCACCAGGTGAACCGTCCGCGAACCTCCATCGTCTCGCCGTCTCGCTGAGATTCTCGGAGGTGACGCGCTCGAGCGGGTAGACCTCATTGATCCTCTGTCTCAGTTCATCGCCCGGGACGACCATCTCGCGCTTCCATACCTTGCCGTTGTCGAGCGGCATAAACTCGATAAATCTGACCGAGACGCTTTTCTCTCGAGCAAACTCAGCAAACTTGACCGCCTGATCGTCATTGATTCCGCGGATGACGACGCTGTTGACCTTGATCGGCGCCAGTCCTGCCTCGATTGCCGCATCAATTCCGTCAAGCACCTGGGCCAATTCATTGCGTCCTGTGAGCAATGCGAAGCGCTCTGGCTCCAGCGAATCGAGGCTGATTGTGACACGTCGCAGGCCAGCTTCCTTCAGACGCCGAGCGCGGCCCCGAAGAAAATGCGCGTTGGTGGTCATCGCGATATCTTCGACACCCGGGATGGTTGCCAGTTGCTCGATCAGGTTCTCGACATCGCGGCGGAGCATCGGCTCGCCACCTGTCACCCGCAATCGCGAGATACCAAGGGAGACGAAGACTTCGGCAAGCTTGAGGATCTCTTCATAGCTGAGAATCTCGGCCTTTGGCTGCCACTCCATTGCTTCCTTTGGCATGCAATAGAAGCAACGGAAATTGCAGCGGTCGGTGATCGAGATTCGCAGATCGCGGATCGCGCGCCCGAAACTGTCACGGAGTTGAATGTCTGACACCATCGTCACTCTTACCACCAGTTGATCCCACGACTGCTTGCGTTCTCAATTCGTAGCCGCGTATTCTACCAGTCCCGGAAGGCAAAGTCACCGAACCAGGGATTGATGTCGTGGTGCGGCTTGGCATGAATGGAGATCAACAACCATAGAGGCTCAGAGACACAGAGAAAAGCACAGAGAGAGACTTGGGCTTGTAGAGACCAACCTTCTTCCAGTTCTTATCTGTGCTTTTCTCTGTGTCTCTGAGCCTCTGTGGTTGTTGATCTCCATTTATTGCCAAACCGCACCACTGTCAAAAGATTGACGAGGAAAGCGGGATGGTATGACGGAGACGTTTGAAGCGGGCCTCGTCGCCCGGCTGCGCGAGATTCTCGGACCCCGCAACATTGCGGTTGAGGACGACGAGTTGATGGTCTATGAGTGCGATGCCATGACCACTCATAAGTCGCGCCCGCTGGCCGTAGTGTTTCCCGCTTCGACTGACGAAGTTGTCCGCGTGGTCCGGTTGCTCGCGTCGAATGGGATACCATTTGGGCCACGTGGCGCTGGCACGGGTCTCAGCTCCGGCGCCATCGGCCTCGGCTGCGAAAAGGGGATGCGCTCAGTGACGATCGAGATGGCGCGCCTCAATCGCATTCTCGAGGTTGACTATGCGAATCGCCGCGCCGTGGTGCAGCCTGGTGTCATCAACATTCGACTGTCACAGGCCGTCACGGCACGAGGCTACCACTACGCCCCCGATCCTTCGTCACAGACTGCCTGCACCCTTGGTGGGAATGTCGCCGAGAATGCGGGTGGTCCGCACTGCCTCAAATACGGAATGACAAGCAATCACATACTTGGTCTTGAGGTTGTGCTGCCAACGGGCGAGTTGATCAATCTTGGTGGAGGCGGATCTGACACGATCGGTTATGACCTTGTCGGAACCTTTGTCGGCAGCGAAGGAACGTTGGGGATCGCGACCGAAATCACCCTTAGACTGACGCGAACGCCACAGGGTGTCGTGACGCTGCTGGCGGATTTTCTCGATATCAATGACGCGAGCCGGGCGGTCTCGGCGATCATCGCAGCCGGGATGCTCCCGGCCGCGCTCGAAATGATCGATGGTGTTACGATCCGTGCCGTCGAGGCATCGGTTTACGCTGCCGGGTACCCGACCGATGCAGCGGCCTGTCTGATTGTCGAACTTGACGGACTGCGCGCTGGCCTCGAGAGTCAGGCGAGCCGCGCCATCGAGATCTGCCGCCAGCATGGGGCAAGATCGGTGCGCGAAGCTCGAGATGAGGTCGAAAGGAAGAAACTCTGGGCTGGACGCAAGGGCGCTTTCGGAGCGCTGGGACGCGTCAGTCCCGATCTTCTGGTGCAAGACTCGGTCGTCCCGCGCACCAAGCTGCCAGAGGTGTTGGCGAAGATCTACGAGATCGGTGCGAGATACCAACTTCGACTGTCGACGGTCTTTCACGCTGGGGATGGCAATCTTCATCCGAATATCAACTACGATGGTCGCGACCCGGATGAGGTGACGCGAGTTCACGCCGCGAGCAAGGAGATCATGAAGCTCTGCGTCGATGCGGGTGGCACGATCACCGGTGAACACGGAGTCGGAGTCGACAAGATCGAGTATATGCCAATGATCTTCGATGAGGCATCACTCGATGCGATGCTTGCGGTTCGTGACGTCTTCAACCCGATTGGTCTCTGTAATCCGGGTAAAGCAATCCCGGCGCAGAAGATGTGTCGGGAGTATCGCAAGGATCTGGCCGACCTTGCGCTCAGTTCGCGATAGGCTCTCTCGGGGGAGGTGCCTCGGTGCTGCTCAAATCATGGCTTGGACAAGGGGAAGGAATGCGGTAATTGAATGATCAAGCGTTCACTGGCCATCTGCTCACTCTTGCTGCTCGTTCTGGTTGCGCCGCTCTCGGCACAGACAGGACAGCCTGCTCAACAACCGCCGCCTCCCGCGCCTGACTCGCCTGAGGCGCTCAAACTGCAGATTGAGCGCCAACAGCGCAGGCTTCAGGACTGGGCGCAGTTGTCTCGGCATCGTGACGCCAATGCGAAACTCGCGCCACCCGAGAAGAACGAGGCGCGCGTCGTCTTCTTTGGTGACTCAATCACCGATGCCTGGAAACTGGCTGAGTACTTTCCTGGCAAGCCGTACATCAACCGTGGCATCGGCGGGCAGACAACTCCTCAGATGCTGATTCGGTTCCGACCAGATGTCAGCGCACTCAAGCCGCGGGTTGTCGTGATTCTTGCCGGAACGAATGACATCGCCGGCAATACTGGACCGATGACGATTGAGTCGATCGAGGACAATTACGCATCGCTGGCTGAACTCGCGCGCGCACAAGGCATCAAGGTTGTCTTCGCCTCTGTTCTGCCGATTCATGACTATGGCAAGACGAAAGTCAGCGAGCGACGGGCCCCGGACCAGATCCGGCGGCTGAATGACTGGCTTAAGACCTATTGCGCGAGTCGGGGCCATACCTACCTCGACTATTACAGTCATTTGCTTGACGACAAGGGGATGCTCAAGGCGGAGTTGGCCGGCGACGGGCTTCATCCCAATGCTGACGGGTACAAGATCATGGTTCCGCTGGTCGAAGCGGCGATCACCAGAGCTCTCAAGAACGGCGGCCGATAGTTGCATCGAATTGCGATCATCCGTGGTGATGGAGTTGGCCCTGAGGTCAGTGACTCTGCGGTCAGAGTTATCGAAGCGACGGGCGTCCGGTGTCTGTGGGAGCCTGTCCTGGTTGGCCAGACGGCGGAACGGAAGCATGGCGTTCCACTGCCGCGTGAGTCGATTGAGATGATCCGGGACTGCGGTGTGGCGCTCAAGAGTCCTCTCCTTATCGAAAAGATGGGCGCCAAGCTCATGATCGAGCACGCCGACGGGTCTCAGCGTGTCTACTCGAATGTCAACACAGCACTGAGGCTCGAACTTGGCGCTTATGTCAACGTCCGACCGGTGAGAGCCTTCGAGGGCGTCGCCAGCCATTCACCAAAACTCGATGTCGTCATCATCCGCGAGTTGACCGAAGACATCTACAGCGGGTACGAGCACAACGTCGGCGAAGACGCGGCGGAGGCGATCAAGATCACAACTCGCCGCGCATCCGAACGTGTCGCTCGCTTCGCGTTCAAGTATGCCGACCGTCACGGAAGACGACGTCTCTCGGCAATTCACAAGGCAAATGTGCTGCAGCTAACGGACGGGCTCTTTCTACGGACGGTGGCACAAGTCGCTGCCCAGTTTCCCCAGATCGCGTTTGACGACGCCATGGTCGACTCGTGTGCGTATCAGCTGGCCTGCCAGCCCGAAAGATGGGATGTGTTGTTGCTGCCAAATCAGTATGGAGACATCATCTCGGATCTTTGCGCGGGTCTGGTTGGAAGTTTTGGACTTGCGCCCGGGGTCATTTTTGGAGATGAAGTGGCGCTCTTTGAGGCAGCTCATGGCGCCGCACCTGATCTGGCGGGCCGCAATATCGTCAATCCCGTGGCCTTGATTCTCTCCGGTGCGATGATGCTCGATCACCTCGGAGAGTCTGACGCGGCGCTGCGCATTCGCGAAGCAGTTCGGATAGTTATTCAACAGGGGCGTGTCCTGACTCCCGATCTTGGCGGTTCCTCAAAGACGACCGCGATAACCAACGTCATCATCGATCATCTGTAATACCGACTCTGCCTCACGACTGTGGCTATCCCCGCTTCTTCTTCTCCTGCACCAGCACTTTGAAATGGGCGGTGATTCCGTGTGGGACGAAGAGTTGCTTAAGGCCGAGACGATGGGCAAGCGCGTCGGGCGCTTCCTGGCCAGCACTCCTCGCCAATTCAGCGGCCCGCTCGAGCAGCCCACGTCGCACGAGATACTCCGGCTGATTCTCGATGGAGACATGCTCGAGCCCGAAGTCGTGCCCGTACTCAATCAGCGCACTGAAGTTGACGCTTGCAGTCAAGTCCTTCTCGCCAATGTCTTCGAGCGGCGTCTCGCTGAGTCTATGTCGTGAGAAGCATCTGAGCGTCCCTTCAGGCCGGGCCGAAGTATAGAGCCCGGTTGCAATGTCGCCGTAGTCGATCGTCACGACACGTCCGACTTCGAGCTTGTCAGCGATCGTCCGCAACCAATCAATTGTCTCAAGACTAATCTCCGCAAGCTGCCCATCGGCAAGTAGAACTCCGACCCGATCCCAGCAGTCTGCGAGGCGCGAGCTCGAGAGCTCATCTTCCCGCAAGAACAGTTCTCCCGTGGTCGATTGAGCGACATATACTTCCGCGAGCTTGGATCCTTGTTGACGAATGACGTGAACGGGCAGGGCGTCGAAGAACTCATTCGAGAAGAAGAGACCGGTGACAGGATCGGTAATCTCGTTGAGCCCGGAGATCCAGCTGACCTGGTCAGAGAATTCATCGAGAAGAGTTCTTTGTCGCTTGAGGAGTGACGGGCTGATCTCACAACAAAGATAACGAAGGGACTGAAAGGCCGCCGGATCATGCATGCGTATCTCGGCCAGCACCTGCCGCGCGAAGTCTCCACTTCCAGGGCCGAGTTCGACGATCGTGAAGGGCGCCGGACAGTCGAGTGCACGGAACAGGTCGGTGAACTCCCGGGCCATGATCTGACCGAATAGCTCGTGATACTGACTGGTCGTATTAAAGTCGCCGTCTCGACCGAAATGTGCGCGGTCGGTCATGTAGTAACCGCGCTTCTCATCGTAAAGGGCGGAACGCATGAACTCGCAAAAGGTGATCGGGTCAGGCATGAAACCTGGAGGGTAACGAGGCTGTCGACTGGCGGCGCGACGACGCCGAAGTGCGCCACACTGGGTTACTGAAGGCTGCCTTTGGAAGCTACTTCCGCTTCCTCGATTGCTTCGAGGAGCGCGCGTTCTTCTCGTTTGCCGGTCAGCTTTGGAGCGAGCGCTCGCATTTCGACGATCTGGCGAGTTGCCGCTTTCTTAAATTTGTCCAGTGCCTTCGCGAAGAGCGGATCGGCGCGATTTCGTTCGGCCGCGTCATCGAGTTTTTCCATGGCTTCGGAGAGTATTTTCTTGAGATCGGTCAGCAGCTCGATCTGGGTGCCTGTCGGCAGCGGCCCCCATTGCTCTTCTTCCTTCTTCTTCTCCTTCGCATTCGGGTTGGTGAGCACCAGTAGCCGTCGATCCACAACGCGAATGAAGACATCGATCCGCTGATCGATAATCTGCATCTCACGGACAAGGTCTGCCTCTCCCTCGGTCAAATGATCCCGTTGCTGAGCACCTCGGGCTTGAACGAAGAAAACGCAGGCACTGAAAAGAAGGAGCTGCAGCAAGTAGAGACGCCGATTTGTCGCGCCGGTCATGATCCTCCTTAAAAACCGCTTGCGCCTAAGCGTCAACTCCGTTTGCGCTTGGGCGGATTTTCCTGAAGCTGTCGTCGAAGGGAGGGCAAGCGCAGTTTTACCTTTTCGACCTCCAGCTGATTCTCCGCGGACGCCAGCGCAAGAAACTGCTGATACGCCTTCAACGCCTGCTCAAAGTCACCCAGCTTGTCAAAGCAGATCCCAATAAAATAGAGAGTGATCGCAGCGCGTCTCTGATCGCCCCGCATCTCCTGGCGCTTAAGAATCCAGACGTACTCAACGGCAGCGCCAGCAAAATCGTCAAGTTCAAAGAGCGCTGTCCCGAGGTTGGTGTGCGCAAAATATGCTACTTCATCCTTGAGTTCCTGCGCCAACACCTGGCGGAGAACTGGCACGGCATCCTCAAACCGTCGCAGACGCACCATCGCCGCGGCAACACCAATCTGGTGACGTGGCTCCCGAGGTTCGATCTTCGCCGCCTGGGAATACTCGGTGAGAGCCCTTTCCGGTTGCGATGTGAGACTCAACTCCGCGAGTTGCGCGTGCAGATCAGCGCGCCCCGGGCGCTCCTTGACGAGAGTTTCGAGTTGAGAGATCGCCTCCGGCGCCCTGCCTGAATCGATGAGGGCAAGAGCGAGACCGGTCCGCGCCTCAGCATTACCGGGTTCGGAGACAATCAGCTTGCGGAAGAGCTCGATAGCTTCATCGTACTGCTTGGCCTGCGTCAGGACCTCAGCGAGATGGAGCCGCGTACCCGAGTCCTGATCGAGAGCAAGCGTCGCGCGCAAATCGACAATCGCTGCAGGTAATTGCCCACGTCTAAAGTTGATTTCGGCGCGAGATCTTAATGCGGGCAGTTGCCGCGGGTTGCGCTTCAGCGCCTCGCTGAGACTCGCCAGGGCTTCATCAGTCTTGCCTTGCATCGACTGCGCAGTTCCGAGAACGGTCCAGGTCGAGGAGCGATCGTCGCCAGCGGCGATCGCGGCCGCTGCCTCAGTCACAGCCTCGCCGGGTTTTTCTTCAGCGAGCAAGATCTCGGCAAGACCGCCGTGAGCCTGTCCGGCCTGCGGGTTGAGCTCGAGAGCACGGCGAAAAGAAGCCTCAGCTAGTTCGCGTTTCCCCTGCGCCAGAGCGATCTCGCCCGAAACGATCTGTGCCCGCGCGGTAATGCCCTGTAGGTCGGGCGAGTCGCTGAACTCAGAGA